>NZ_KB895695.1:0-238861 GCF_000374965.1 Bacillus sp. 95MFCvi2.1
TCGCCTTGAGGCCCTTGTTCGCCCTGAGGTCCTTGCTCGCCTTGAGGCCCTTGCTCGCCTTGAATACCTTGTTCGCCGTGAAGTCCTTGTTCGCCGTGAAGTCCTTGCTCGCCTTGAGGTCCTGGTTCGCCTTGAGGTCCTGGTTCGCCTTGAGGTCCTGGTTCGCCCTGAGGTCCCTGTTCGCCCTGAGGTCCCTGTTCGCCCTGAGGTCCCTGTTCGCCCTGAAACCCTTGTTCACCTTGAGATCCTTGTTCGCCTTGAGGTCCAGTCATTTCAATTGACGCAATTTGTAGTAAAGTAATTTGTAAATTTTCTATTTGCATGATGATTTTTTGGAACACAAGATGATTGATTCTAAATAATTTAGTGATATACAGTGAAAAGTTGAGTAGATTTTGTAATTCAATATATGTTGCATTTGCTACAAAAGGTTGATTATCCAAAATAGTAATTAAATTTTCGACAATTGCAATGCCAGCTTCTCGCTGTGTAAGCGTTAAGTTTAAACGTTCCAGGAACCCCTTTATTATTTCTAATAAGGTTATAAGTTCTTTTGTGTTAGATTCTGTTGGATTGGAAAATACAGCTGGAATAATATTAGTTAGGTCACTTAAAGTATCGGAAAAAAGATTCGCGTATAATTTAGGAATAGGGGTATAATGGACTGTCGGAATACGATGAGGTTGTGTTGGAAAATACGGTTTTGAAATCTTTTTTTGGTTATCATTAAAATAAGACATTAAAATGCTCCTTTCTAATTGAGATGGTGAAAAACCTATCATAGTAGATGCAAGTTAAAGATAAAAAGGAATAGGGAAACGGGCAGTTTATGTGAAAAATAGTAAAAACGCCCATTTATAAGGCGTTTTCTTTTTGTTTTGCATATTGATAATACCTTTTTAATGAAATTTTTGATTTGAAACCAACGCGTTTCATGATTTCTTGCTCTGGGATGTGCTGTTTAATTAACCGTAAAATAAATGTATTTCGAAAGTGTTGGCCGGAAATGCCTTTCCGTAAATTTGCCCGTGCCACCTCAAGACGAATCATTTTTTGGACGGCTATTTCTGTTAGTGCTTTTGGAGCATCATTTTCGTACACCCACCGATATGTGTTACGGTTGAAATCGAATGCCACAAATAGCGGGTCATCACTATGGTATTTGGGACGAACTGGTTCAGGGATTTTTTTATAATAGTTATATAGTTGTTGTTTGTCGTCGTGAGTTAAATTAATGGTTCTTTCAACACCTGCTACTGCTGGAATGGAAATTGTATTCGTTTCAAAATGAACGTGATGCATATTTAATGATACAAGTTCTTGTAGGGATAAGCCGTAGTCAATGAGTAAATTTACAATAGAAATATTACGATCCATTAGTAATGGACGTACAGGGCGTTGTTTCTCTGATAACCCTTCTAATGAAGTCAGAGTATGTTTTAAGCGTTTTTCGTCCTCTTTTGAAATGAAATCTTCATCACGTAACGCGCGATTAGGTTGGATGACGAGTTTCATGTCCTTTAATGGGTTTGGGAGGTTTAAAAACTGATATAGTCTATTTAAGACAATAAAAACACGGTGCATTGTTTTTTCAGAGTAATGCCGTTTCTTTTTTAAGTCGGAAAAATAATCTTCATAGTCTTTTGTACAAAGTGTAGCCCATATATTACTAGAGGAAAGTTTTTTATTTCTTTCTAACCAATGCCCAAAATCTTCAATATCATAGACGTAACGTTTAATGGTTGAAGGTTTTCTTCCTTTATTTAATAAAAAGGAAGAAAAAGCTTGTACCGTATCATGAATTTCCTTTGTTTCCATATTCCCACCACCCTGTTTTTTTCTTATATTATAACAAATTTTTCTGAAAACAGTTATTTGTATGGGAAGTGGAAAAATTAATGATATTTTTTGGTGAGTCGATAAAAAGAGGTGATTGTATGGAACAATCGATGCGAAAGAAAAATAATAATCAAATTAATATTGTGTTAAATCACCGAAAAAAAATTTCAGTACCTGCTCCAGAAAAGAAATCGGTAATTTCAAGTGAAACGTCTACGAAGCATGAGATGCTGCAGCGGATTGAAGAAGAAATGGGTAAACTTGTTGGAATGGAAGATATAAAAAAAATCATAAAAGAAATTTATGCATGGATTTATGTAAATAAGAAAAGGCAAGAAATTGGCTTAAAGTCAGAAAAGCAAGTGCTTCATATGTTATTTAAAGGAAATCCAGGAACGGGGAAAACAACTGTCGCAAGAATGATTGGGAAATTATTATTTGAGATGAACATTTTATCAAAAGGGCATTTAGTCGAAGCGGAACGCGCGGATCTTGTGGGAGAATATATTGGGCATACAGCACAAAAAACAAGAGATTTAATTAAAAAAGCCATGGGTGGAATATTGTTCATTGATGAAGCATATTCGCTAGCGCGTGGTGGAGAGAAAGATTTTGGAAAAGAAGCGATTGATACGCTTGTCAAACATATGGAAGATAAGCAACATGGATTTGTTTTGATTTTAGCGGGATATTCAAGAGAGATGAATCATTTCCTTTCTTTAAATCCAGGTTTGCAATCGCGTTTTCCATTTATTATTGAGTTTGCGGATTATACAGTGAATCAGTTGCTTGAAATTGGGAAGAGAATGTATGATGAACGAGAATATCAATTATCAAAAGAGGCGGAATGGAAATTCCGTGATCATTTACATGCGGTGAAATATTCATCACAAATTACATCATTTAGTAATGGACGCTATGTCCGGAATATTGTTGAGAAATCCATTCGTACACAGGCAATGCGCTTATTGCAAGAGGATGCATATGATAAGTATGATTTAATTGGGATATCAAGTAGTGATTTAACGCTTGAAGAAGAGACGCACAGTTCATAAACTGTGCGTTTACTTTATTATGGAAGAGAAACGTAATGCATCGTATTCTATTTTGTATTTTTTGTTTTTGCTCGTTGTTCTAATTTGCTTTTTGGACTTGTATCAGCTACATCTGATGCAAGTCCTTGTGGATTAACGCTACTACTTTGTCCGCGATTGCGGTTGTTGTTTCCTTTTGCCATTCTTTATCACCTCTATTCTTCTTTAGCTTTTTGTTGATATGCCCTATGATATCGCTCCATCTTTTTGCTTTTTTCATGGGCGGATTTTGGGTCGAAGCTAATTTGGTTGACTGAGCTTTTTTGAGCGCCTTTGTTTACGTGGTTTGTCATTATGTTCACCTCGCTTTAAAGTTTAGTATGGACACTCTGAACAGAAAAAAACGTTGGAAAAGAAAAACCTCTTTACGTCATGTAAAGAGGTGAATTTACTATTTATGCAAGGAACGCTCTTTATTCTCTAAGCGTCTGTGCGGTAAATGCCATTTGTAATGAATGGAAATCATGCGGAAGCAAACAATAAAAATAAATAAGGTGTATAGAGCCCAGTCACTGACAATAATCTTGGCACCAATTAAAAATCCTGCTAAAATCGTCCAAAATGCATATACTTCTGCGCGAAGGACGAGAGGTTTGCGGCGTGCTAATAAATCACGAATGATACCACCGCCAATCCCTGTTAAAACAGCTGCAACAATTGTAGCGCTAATAGGTAAGTTGAGCTTTTGTGCATAAAGTGCTCCTTGTACAGCGAATGCTGATAAGCCGATAGCATCTGTGATGTTCTCCCATCTTTTCCAATGTTTAATTAATTTATTTGGAAATAGAAAGATAATCGTCATTGATAAAAGTGCAATTTGAAATAACATGTCTTGTTGCCAAAAAGCGCCGATTGGATAACCGATTAATAAATTACGAAGGGCACCTCCTCCAAAGGCAGTTGCCATCCCTAAAATATATACCCCGAAAATATCGTAATCTTCTTCCATTGCGACAATAGCTCCGCTGAGTGCGAAGGCAATTGTACCGATGATGCTAAAAATCTCCCATGCCATGAATTTTCTCCCTCGCTAACTAGATGAAATGTGCTTCCTCTGCTATTATATTAGAAGGTTTAATTTTCGAAAAGGGTGAGTGAACATATTTGATGGAAGAAAAAGAAAAAGTCATATTAGTTGGCTGTCAATTGCCGCAAGATGATGATGAACGGTTTATGCATTCCATGAAAGAACTCGCATCGCTAGCGAAGACGGCACGTGCAGAAGTTTTGGTATCTACAACGCAAAAACGTCCGAAATTTCACCCTGCTACTTACATAGGTAAGGGGAAATTAGAAGAACTTGCAGCGCTGACGGAAGAATTAGAACCAGCTGTTATTATATTTAATAATGAATTAACACCGAGCCAAATTCGCAATTTATCAGCTATGTTAGATGCGAGAGTAATCGATCGAACGCAACTAATATTGGATATTTTTGCTCAGCGTGCGAAATCAAGAGAAGGTAAGCTTCAAGTGGAATTAGCTCAGCTACAATACACGATGCCACGTCTTATGGGGCAAGGGCTAGCGCTATCACGTCTTGGAGGCGGGATTGGTACGAGAGGTCCTGGTGAAACGAAGCTAGAAACAGATCGTCGTCACATTCGCTCTCGTATTGATGAGATTAAGAAGCAGTTAGCGATTGTTGTGGAGCACCGGAAAAGATATCGTGAGCGCCGAAAGGATAATCAAGTATTTCAAGTTTCGTTAATTGGGTATACAAATGCTGGGAAATCGACGTTATTTAACAGATTAACAGAAGCAGATACATTTGAAGAAAATTTGCTGTTTGCGACGTTAGATCCAACAACAAGAAAAATGCAATTGCCGTGTGGATATACGGTGCTATTAACTGATACGGTGGGGTTTATTCAAGATTTACCAACATCATTGGTTGCTGCGTTTCGCTCTACACTGGAAGAAGCGAGGGAAGCGGATGTGATTTTACATGTCGTTGATTCTGCAGATCCAAATTATGTAGGTCATGAACAGACGGTGAAAAAATTACTACAAGACCTTGAAATTGACCACATTCCGATTATTACGGTTTACAATAAGAAGGATAGATTACATCAGAATTTTATTCCGTTTCCAAAAAATGATTTTCTTATGACAAGTGCTTTTGAAGAAACGGATCTATTAAGCTTGAAAGAATCGGTAGAAACGAAGATGATGGAAGAGATGGAATCGTATAAGGTCATGATTCCTCCGAGTGAAGGTAGATTATTAACGCTTTTAAAAACAGAAACGGTATTAACTGGGATGGAATTTAAAGAAGATGGATTCTTGTATGAGTGTACAGGTTATATATTTGCTCATTCACCGCTGAATGGACAGTTAAAGAGATTTTTAGTGGAAAAAGGAGAAGAGAATAAAAATGTTTGATCGTTTGAAAAATGGAGAAAGAATTGCTCCTATTGTAAAAGAAGTAGAAGAACAAATTACCGGTGTACATAAACGTATTGATACAATAATTGAAAGTAATCAATTCCGTGTATTAGAAAGTTTTCGTAAACATAAAATTAGTGATTCACACTTTATTCCAACAACAGGTTATGGCTATGATGACATCGGTCGTGATACATTAGAAAAGGTGTATGCTGATGTATTTGGAGCAGAAGCAGGGCTTGTTCGTCCGCAAATTATTTCAGGTACACATGCGATTTCAACAGCTTTATTTGGTATTTTGCGCCCTGGTGACGAATTATTATATATAACAGGGAAGCCATATGACACATTAGAAGAGATTGTTGGTGTGCGCGGGAAAGGTGTTGGTTCTTTTAAAGAATATAACATTGGTTATAATGCTGTACCGTTAACGGCGGAAGGACGCGTTGACTTTAAAGCTGTAGAAGCAGCTATTCAGGGAAATACGAAAATGATTGGTATTCAGCGTTCAAAAGGGTATGCGACTCGTCCGTCATTTACAATTGCAGAAATTAAAGAGATGATTTCTTTTGTAAAAGAGATTAAATCAGATGTTGTTGTATTTGTAGATAACTGCTACGGAGAATTTGTTGAAGAGTTAGAACCGTGCCATGTCGGGGCAGATTTAATGGCAGGGTCTCTAATTAAAAACCCGGGTGGTGGAATTGTAAAAACAGGTGGCTACATTGTTGGGAAAGAACAATATGTAGAAGCTTGTGCATATCGTTTAACATCTCCAGGTATTGGAGCGGAAGCAGGGGCATCTTTATATAGCTTACAAGAAATGTATCAAGGTTTCTTCTTAGCTCCTCATGTTGCTGGTCAAGCGTTAAAAGGGGCGGTCTTTACAGCTGCATTTTTAGAAAAGTTAGGAATGAATACATCACCAACTTGGAATGCTGCAAGAACAGATTTAATTCAGTCTGTTCAATTTGATGACAAAGAGCGTATGATTGCATTTTGCCAAGCAATTCAATACGCATCTCCAATTAATTCTCACTTTACACCGTATCCAAGCTATATGCCAGGTTATGAAGATGATGTCATTATGGCTGCAGGTACGTTTATTCAAGGTGCAAGTATTGAGCTATCAGCAGATGGTCCAATTCGTCCTCCGTATGTTGCCTATGTGCAAGGTGGATTAACTTATTCTCACGTGAAGATTGCGATTTGTTCTGCGATCGATGCGTTAATTGAAAAAAATCTATTAACAATTTCGTAAGGGAAAGCTGTCGATTTCGGCAGCTTTTTTGTATAGAAGAAGGTATTTATGCCATTTTAAAAAAGAATGAAAACATTTATAAAAAAACCATGTTAGAAGAGCTGACATCTGTTGACATCAAACATAACATGATATAAAATGAGAAACAGTTAAGGCGAAGGAGGAACTGAAACAATGAAAGAAGATAGACGTTCTGCCCCGCTGTTTCCTATTGGTATTGTAATGGATTTAACACAATTATCTGCTCGTCAAATTCGCTACTATGAAGAGCACAATTTAATTTTCCCAACCCGTACAAAGGGAAATCGTAGATTGTTTTCATTTAATGATGTAGATAAGTTGTTAGAAATTAAAGATTTGTTAGATCAAGGCTTAAATATGGCTGGTATTAAACAAGTGTTACAAATGAAAGAAAATCAAACAGAAGCAGTGAAAGTAAAAGAAGAAACGAAAGAAATTTCAAAATCCGAGCTTCGTAAAATTCTTCGAGATGAATTGCAACATACAGGTAGATTCAATCGAACTTCATTACGGCAAGGTGATATTTCAAGGTTTTTTCACTAAAGATTACTGATTCTGAAGGTGTTTAGAGGGACTAAGGAGGAATATATAATGGCAAAGTACACAAAAGAAGATATTTTTCGTTTAGCGAAAGAAGAGAATGTAAAATATATCCGTCTACAATTTACGGATCTTTTAGGGATTATTAAAAACGTAGAGATTCCAGTTAGTCAGTTAACGAAAGCTCTAGATAACAAAATGATGTTTGATGGATCTTCAATTGAAGGATTTGTTCGTATTGAAGAGTCTGACATGTACTTATATCCAGACTTAGATACTTGGGTAGTATTCCCTTGGACTGCTGAAAAAGGTAAAGTAGCTCGTTTAATCTGCGATATCTACAATGCTGATGGCACTCCATTTGAAGGTGACCCACGTAACAATTTAAAACGTATGTTAAAAGAAATGGAAGCACTAGGATTTACAGAATTCAACCTTGGACCAGAACCGGAGTTCTTCTTATTCAAAGTTGATGAAAAAGGAAATCCAACATTAGAACTAAACGATAACGGTGGATACTTCGACCTTGCGCCGATGGATCTAGGGGAAAACTGTCGTCGTGATATCGTTCTTGAACTTGAAGAAATGGGTTTTGAAATTGAAGCATCTCACCATGAAGTTGCACCAGGACAGCACGAAATTGATTTTAAATATGCGAATGCACTTCGTTCATGTGATGACATTCAAACATTCAAACTTGTTGTAAAAACAATCGCTCGTAAACACGGTTTACACGCAACATTTATGCCGAAACCATTATTCGGAGTGAACGGTTCTGGTATGCACTGTAACTTATCTCTATTCAAAAATGGAGAAAACGTATTCTACGATCAAAATGGTGAATTACAATTAAGTGATGATGCGCGTCACTTTATCGCAGGTATTTTAAAACATGCCCCGGCATTTACAGCGGTAGCTAACCCAACTGTAAACTCTTACAAACGTTTAGTACCTGGATATGAAGCGCCTTGTTACGTAGCATGGTCTGCACAAAACCGTAGTCCATTAGTGCGTATTCCAGCATCTCGCGGTATCAGTACACGTGTAGAAGTACGTAGTGTTGACCCAGCTGCAAACCCATATTTAGTAATGGCAACATTATTAGCAGCAGGTCTTGACGGAATTAAAAATAAATTAACTCCGCCAGCTGCAGTGGATCGTAACATCTATGTAATGACTAAAGAAGAACGTGAAGAAGCAGGTATCGTTGACTTACCAGCAACATTAGCACAAGCGTTAGTTACACTACAATCTAACGAAATTGTATGTGGTGCATTAGGTGAACATTTACTTGAGCACTTCATCGAAGCGAAAGAAATTGAGTGGGATATGTTCCGCACGCAAGTTCACCAATGGGAACGCGATCAATATATGTCTCTTTACTAAGAGGCTTAAACCCTTGACACATAACGTGTTGAGGGTTTTTCTTCGTAAAGGGGCAGGTGCAAGTTACTCTGTTATTCGTCAGTTAAATAAACCAGAATCATACCAAGTGTGGGGAGAAAAAGATGGTTGGTTAAATCTTGGAGGAAATCAGTGGGTATATAACAATCCTTCTTACATCAAGTTTGAGAAGAAAGAGCCAGTTAATCCAATTGTAGGAAAACGCGTTGTATCCAAAGTAAATGACCTACGTTTCTATAATTCTCCATCTTGGCATGATAAAGACGTGGCTGGTACTTTAGATGCAGGACTAGGGTTTACAATCGATGAAAAAGTAAATGTCAATGGATCACCACAATACAAAGTACACAATTCGAAAGGGAATACGTACTACATTACAGCTAGTGATGCATACGTAAACGTACGTTAACATAAAAGAAACCGGCTCTTAATTGAGTCGGCTTTTTTACTATGTATTAAACTTTAGCATTCATAAATAACTCTTTTAATTCTTCTGTAGATAATTTGCTTTCTAACGCTTTACTTAAGTCAAGTATAGAAGTTTAATAATCTACTACTACTTGTAAACTATCAGTCTTCTTTTCTTCTACATTGTCTTTACTGCAACCTACCCCTAAAGCTAGAGTAATTGGTAATGCAACTGCTAATATTTTACGTTTCATTGACGTAGTCCCCCTTGTTACTACTTTATGTTTTTCATCTTTTTATCTGCTTCTAATAGTAAATCAGATGCTTTCGTAAACGAGTCTGCACCTTGCTGTACGACACCCTTATCTTTCATGATTAAGCCGTTTTTCGTTGAACTTATTCCACCTTTTAACTCATACATAGCGTCTTTTACCGTATTTTGTACGTCGTTATACTTCTTACCTGGGTCTAACTCAATTACTTTATCAGTTATTTCCAATAAAGCCTTAGACTTCTCTCTATACTCTTCTTCTTTTTCTTTTATTGATTTATCACTAGTTATGACTTCTTTTAATACTAGTGACTCTTTAGTTATATCTTTCATTAAAGAGTTTAATTTTGACTTGTACTCTTTTTCTGCTTTACTATTTGATACTTCTTGATTATCAGTCTCCGCTACTTCTAGACTGTCAGTTTTACTTTCAGAAGCGTCTTTTGAACAACCTACCCCTGCTACTAACATAATTGGTAATGCTACTGCTAATAGTTTACGTTTCATTGTTATATACCCCTTTGTTTGGTTTCTTATTATTCGTTTTACGATTTTGTTAAGCTTAAAATAACTCCAAGTGACTCCATAAGACCGTCACTACCTTCATCAATCAGTTCACCTGACTTATTAATCTTTGTTTCATCTAATGTTGTAAACCCCTCTACCATTATGTCTAGACCTTTATCAAAAGTATATAGAGATTGAGATAACTCTGATTGCAAGTTATCGTACTCTACTGGTGGTTTAATTTCTCTTAATTTCTTGTTTGCTGACTTCATTTCACTTACTACTTGCTGTAATTCATCGTGTGTGTTAAGGAATGTAGGGTCTTTCTTTTCTAACTCACTGAATTTATTTTGTGCTTGTACCCAAACCATAGATATGTTTTGTACTTTTAAAACGTAATCTGTTTTACTCGTTAGTCTACCTTCTTCGTCTGTCTCAAATACCCTTTCGCTTACTGCAATGTTGTTAGACTTCTTTTTCTTATTCGTGTATCTCTTTATTATCCATGTTAGTAGAAGAATAGGTACTGCTATGGACATTACTCTAGCCACTACCGATGTTTCCCCAGTTCCTAAACTAGCTATTGCCCCTGCAAGAGCGAAAAAGAGAGCAGGAACTATGATTACGAACACTAGTATTTTTCGTCCCATATGTAAAACTCCTTTGTTTGAATACTGTTATTGACTATTACCTACGTTTTACTTGACGCATCACGCTACCATCGTCTCCTACCATCTTGTATCCCGTATCAGTAAAGTTCTCCATTTTATAGGTCATAGATTGTTTCATTTCACCAGGTTCAGCCTTTTTGCCGTCTTTTACATATTCGTCTATTGTCAATGTCATTTCTCTCGTGTCTCCATTGTAAGACCATTTTCCATCCATATGTGAGTTCTCATAAGGTGTGTTGTCTACATCATCAAATATAGTGTATGTACCATCTTGACGGAACTCTGTTCCTTTAGTGAATTTATCACCAACATAACTACCCCATTCACCTACTATTTCTTTACCGTCTTTTGATAAAGGGATAGCGTCAGGTCTTTTGGTATGTTCTACAGCTTCCTCAATTGGTTTCATACCTTTTTCTAAGTAGTCATTACCTTTGTACATTAAGTCTTTTAATTGCTCCGTCTTATTCTTTGTTACAGAACCACTTTTTGCTAGACTTAATTGTGTGTCAATCGCTTCTTTATAACAGTCTATTGCTTTTAAAACAGATTTGTGTTGTTCTTCAAACTCTTTTGGTGGGTCTATCTTGTAAAACTTAACATATATTTCTTGTAACTCATCTGCACTTTTTAAGATTTTCTTGTTTTGCTCTTTTACATCCTTGTCTTTTCCTTTTGATACTTCAGTTAGTTCTTCCATCTTCAACTTTAACTCATAATGTAAGTTTGACATACGAGAAGGGTATGCTTCGTTCGATAACTTTTCCTTGTCTTCTTCTTTTACTTCTATCTTTGCTACCTTTGTGTCTGCTTTCTTCTCTATATTGTCTGTTCCGCAACCCCCTAGTAACATGATTGGAAGTGCTAAACTTACTAGTTTCTTTGCTTTCATTATGTATCCTCCTTTTAGAAAGTATTGTAATTAATTAACATATTGTACCATAGCATAAATTATATAAATAAGATATAAAGATTTTCCATCCTTAAGAGAAATTTTGAGTGTTTTAACAATATGAAAAAATGTATTACGGTTGTAGAGAATCCCTCTCTGCATGTTTTCCTTCCAAATTTACCCTTATTCGCCCCCGAACATTTAGTGTTTGGGGGCTTTTTTTATGCTCCCATAAACTCACTATCAAAGTAGAACTTATCCATTAAGTTATTTACAATACCGTTGAAGTAAGCGAATTTACCCTTATTCATTGTTGCTCCGGATTTAATTTTCATAACAAACTCTTTAATAGCTTTTAAGCCTATAGTAAGCTCCTGGTCTTTAGTAAATGCTTTATCACCTGTAGAGAAGTTAGTAGTTTTATTACACTGTCTTACGACCTTCCACAGTTCTTGAATTGTTTTAGATTCAGAATAGAAAGAGCTAACTAGAGAAATAAAACGTTCTGGTACCCAATGGGCAACAAAATCAGCTTCTTTAATTTTTTCTTCAGGTGTAGTGATATTTACATTACTATTACGTTTGTTTTTATCTTTTATATTTTGTTTTAAGGAAACAGGGGTTGTTTTAATGGTAGGACACTTTGTAGGACTTTTTACCACTACCTTGTCGGACACTTCTTCCACAATTGGTTGAATGATAATAGCATTAGAAGTTTGAAGCATATCTTTTTTACGCTTCATAGAAACTTGCTTAATCATCTCTAAATCCACAAGTTTCTTCATTAAACGTTGTACAGTTTTATATGAAACTTCCATTTTTTCAGCGATTCTATTTTTACATAGGAAACTAACGCCTACATATTTGCAGCTGTGGCGTTTTAAAATTTCAAGTAATGTAATTAGTTTAGATTGTACGTCAGTACGCTTAATAGACATATGGATATTGTCACGGTATGTACGTACAGTTTTATTTAGTTCTTCCACATCTGTGAAGGATGATAAGTTGTGGAAGGATACTTCATTTGCGATAACATCGATACGTTTCTTCATTATATAGGCCCCTTTGTATAAACAAAAAAGCAACAGAATGCCGTGTGTAAGCAAACTGTTGCTAAGGAGCTCTTACGTACTGTAGAATAGTTCGTAAGAGTACAGCAAGTGTTTGCCTAGTGTGATTAGGCGGACGGTATATAGAGTGTTGGTAGCACTTTATATACACGCTGTGCTCTTTTGTTTTTTTGATTAATAGGTGCCCACAAAAGTACCCACAAAATGCCCACGAAATAATGAAACAATATTATTTGTTTTGAGTTTCAAATTTTAAAGATTCCCTATAAATTTAGGTTTCGTGATTATTTTGATTTGTTATTAGGGTGTGAAGCTTGATCCGCACGCAAGTTCACCAATGGGAACGCGATCAATATATGTCTCTTTACTAAGAGGCTTAAACCCTTGACACATAACGTGTTGAGGGTTTTTCTTCGTAAAGGGGCAGGTGCAAGTTACTCTGTTATTCGTCAGTTAAATAAACCAGAATCATACCAAGTGTGGGGAGAAAAAGATGGTTGGTTAAATCTTGGAGGAAATCAATGGGTATATAACAATCCTTCTTACATCAAGTTTGAGAAGAAAGAGCCAGTTAATCCGATTGCAGGAAAGCGTATTGTGTCCAAAGTGGACAAACTACGTTTCTATGACTCTTCATCTTGGCAGGATAAAGACGTTGCTGGTACCTTAGATGCAGGACTAGGGTTTAAAATCGATGAAAAAGTAACTGTCAATGGATCATCACAATACAAAGTACACAATTCGAAAGGCAACACGTTCTACATCACCGCAAGCAATTCCTATGTTAACGTACGCTAACGCAAAAGAAACCGGCTCTGTAATCAGAGTCGGTTTTATTTATTCCTTTCGTGTTAAATAGGGTCAGTAGGAAAAACCACACCGATAAATCCACGATTTCTAACTTGAGCTCCGATGAATGCCAATCCACCAAACTCACCTACATTTGCCACAACTCGATAACGAACAGGGTCTGTTGGGAGTACTGGATCACTTGGGGAATCTACCCATGTAAACGTAGAGTTAAAGGTATAAAGCGAATTTGGCTCGGAAAGATCACCTACATAGTTTCCAGATACAATCGTATCTGTCAGCAGCACATCATTACGGAATAGCTGATACGTAATGGCATCTATATTTTAAAAAAGATCAACTACTTCTGTCTCAACAAAAACTTCTGTACTGATTGTTGAGTCTAACTGAACTCTTGCTGTTCCTCCTGCTACTGCTTGGGCAGGAACTAAGAACTCCATAATCGGGATATTAAGTGTGTTTTCCGGAAGGGGAATAGGAGGTGGATTTGGTGACAAAGGAGTAAAAAATAAGCGTGGAATTGCAGCTGGCGCTGAACCCGGGAAAGGAGCGGAAATCGAACTAGGAACAGGACAAGGAATTGCAGCAGAGTTACAGTTTTTTCCGTTATTTAGGCTCAAGAATAATCACAATCCTTTACTTATAAATTATATTTAATACAGTAGATGCGAAATGATTTCGTTTTTCTTGTATGTTTACCTAGCTAGGCTCTAGCTATAGGGGGAATTCTCCAAAGAAGTTGCCGGTACTTTAGAGTCAGGACTAGGATGTACTATTATTAATAAAGCAACAGCAAACGGATCCGCACAATATAAAGTGAAAAATAGTAGAGGTAATGTGTACTACATTACAGCAAGTCCTTATTATGTAAAAATTAAATAATAAGCATAAAAAGTGCCGGCTCTTAATTGAGTCGTTTTTTTTAGTTTACCTCCCTAGGAAAATATTTTCTGATAATTATTTTTCAATTAATTTAAACAGGGAGTTTATATATAATGTGTAGAACTATGTTAATATTTTAGGAAAATAGGGGGGGCTTGTTATGAGTGCACATATAGTAACTAAAGAGCAAATCAAACACTTATTAGATACTTGGTATCAATCAATGTTGAAGCAACAAGTGGAGAAAGCAAGGCAACTAAAAGAAGAAATTGACAATAATATTAATCATGTAGAATTGGATGAAGATGTATTACTGTATTTTGCCTTATTAAATTTCAGATATAATGTGCTGACTGACTGGATTTCGATTAAAGAAGATAGCTTCAATAATGTGGAATCTTTTGAAATTCCTAACAAAGGATACTTGGCATATTATTATCACTTTTTCAAAGCCATTTATCTTATGTTTGTTACAAAATATAAAGAAGCAAAAGAACAATTTGAGACAGCTGAAAATCTTTTGAAATATGTTCCAAATAAGTTGGAACAGGCGGAATTTTATTATCGATTAGGCTATTTTTATAATCAGTCTTATCAACATATGTCAGCGATTGATTGCATAAAAAAAGCAAAAGAAGAATTCATAAAGCAACCAGATTGCGAGATTAATGTTGCTTTATGTGAAAATATGTTTGGATTATGTTGTATCGATTTAAGACAATTTGAATTAGCTGAAGAAACATTTAATGCTGCACTAGATGTATTTCAAAAAGCTAATCATAAAAAATATGTGTTGATGGTTCGAAATAACTTAGGATTACTGTATGCAAATCAAAATTTATCAGAATTAGCAATTCGTCATTTATCAGAAGTTACAAATCACTCTCAAAATCATTTTCGTGCAATTTATTTGGAATCGGATGAAAATTTGAAAATAGGTGAATATGAAAAAGCTGAAGGATTAATAGAAAAAGGATTGTACATCTGTGATCAACTGGAAAATCAGGAGTATCAACATCGTTTCATGATTTTAAAAGCAATGAATACAAATACAGCTGCATTGGAAAAGGCTGTTTTTGCAGGAATTTCGTATTTCGAAAAAGAAGAATTATTTGATTGCATTGAAGAATATACAGATCGTTTAGCTGATAAATTTTATAATGACAACAACTATGAAAAAGCAGTCGAGTATTATCGTATGGGTAAAGAAGCCCGAAAAAAACAAATGGAAAAAGGAGCATTAAGATGATAAAAAAAATCCTCTTAACAACAATAGGTTGTGCATTTGCGGTATGTATAACAACTGGATTTTCGACATTAAACAAAGGAGATGGAGGAGCACCTGTAAGGCCAGATTTAGCGTTAAATAAAGTTGATACGATATCTGATAATAAGGGGGATGGTGGCGGAGCTCCTGCAAGACCTGACTATGTTAATATTGGTGACGGTGGTGGTTCGCCTTCTAATGCGCATGGAAACGGTGGAGGCATTGTAGCAAAAGAAATTTAAGTGAATTTGCAGTAAAAGAAGAACATTTACCCTCACTAAAAGATGTTCTTCTTCTTTTTTTACTTCAAATCAGATATCTTTCTAACTTGTTTTTCCTTCGCTTTAAAATCCTTCTTGTATTGCTTAAATTCTTGTTTATCAACATAAAATTTTTCACCAGTAGCTATATTTTTTACTAAGCATGTTTTAGCGAAAAATTCCTTTGTGAAATAATAAATCAATAATGCTACTAAAGAAAAAGTGAAAGTAGGAATGAATAAAATAACTGCAATAACTGCCAACCATGTATCTAAAGTTGTGTTAGCTCTTTTTAGAACTAATCTTTCTCCAGCTGCAGCTTCTGCTTGTTCCAATTGTTGCATACGTTGCAACGATCCGACTGTATCATAACTAATGAAATAACCCCCTTTTTACACAATATTTACTTCTGTCTTTCTGCTTCTATTTTGTTACCTTTACTATCTACCATTCTTAAAGAACCTGCTCTGAAAAACTCAACAGTATAATCTACTACCGCATTCATTTGTCTAGCATCTATCTTCTTACCGTCTTTAACAAATTCAGTAGGAATCATAGTTACTTGCTTCTTGTCTGCATTATATAACCACGTACCTGTCATATGGTTGTCTTCATAAGAAGACTTACCAGTATCATCATAAGCCGTGAATGAATTATCTTCTCTAAAGTCTAAACCTTTATGAAACTCAGAACCTTTGTAACTACCCCACGAACCAAATAATTCTTTACCGTCTGCGGATATTTGCACATTGTCATCATCGGATTTAGAAGTTGAAGGAGTATCAGTTTTTGCTCCTGTATCGAAACCAAGAGCGTTTGCTTGTTTTACTGTAGCGTCTTCAATTGGTTGGAAACCAGTTTTCCAATAACCATTACCTTCTTTTATTAAGTCCATTGACTTTTGAGACTTGTTTCTGTCTTCATCTGTAACTTTTCCTTTGCCTTTTATAATTTCAACTTGTAATGCATAGGCTTTACTATAACAATCTAACGCTTTTAAGACTTCCTTATGAGAGTCCTTAAACCCTTTAGGTGGTTCTATCTTATCGAATTTAGAAATAATCTTTTGTAACTCAGTCTCTTCTTTTACTATCTCTTTTACTAAATCCTTTTCGTCTTTCGTTTTATCCATTGCTATCTCAGTTATAGTAGAGATTTTATTCATTAACTCAGAAGATAAACTCGTCATACGAACTGGATACTGCTCTTTTGATAACTTATCCTTAGTTTCTGACTTAGACTCTATTTTTTCTTTTGGCTTTGCGTCTGTTTTATCGGTACCACAACCTGCCAATAACATAATAGGTATCGCTAAAGTTACTAGTTTCTTTGCTTTCATATTTCTATTACCCCTTATTAGTTGAATGATTGTATGTATAATTACAAGTTACTCTATTACTTTGTATGTTCTTCCATTTTCTTATCAAGTGCTTTGGCGTAGGCATCTTTGGTTTCCTGATTTAACTTATAAATTGCTTCTCTCCACTGTTCTCCATCTACACCTGACATATGTGGAGAACTTTTTAATACAGCTTCTTGAATCTTCAGTCCATCGTCTTTATCAGCGTCTTTTATTAACTTTGTTCCTTTTCTTGCATCTGTTATCCCTTCTTGTACGAGTTTATGAATGTCTTTGTATTTATCAGGTACTATTATGTTCTCCATACGGTCTAAGGCTTCATCCATATTGTTTGCTGTTTTAAATACATCTTTATATTTCTTATTATCTTTTGAAGCTTCTCCTAGTTTTAACAATATTTTATCCTTCTTGAATTGAAACTCTACCAGTTGCTCACAAATATAATACGGATACTGTTTTTCAGATATTACTGTTTTCGACATTGCTTTACTAGTTTCCTCAGTCTTAGGGATAGAATCTTTATCTCCTACCCCACAACCTACTAATAATAGAACAGGTATTGCTAATGATACGAGTTTCGTTGCTTTCATTATGTATACTCCTTCTTAACAGTGTTGTAATTGACTAACATATGGAACTGTAACATAAAATAAATAAATAAATAAATCTAAGTTCATTTTTTTGTCCTTAAAGGAAATTTTAGGAATTTTAATAATATGATAACATGTATTACGGTTGTAGGGAATCCTCCCTCTGCATGCTTTTCTTCCCAATTTACCCTTATTCGACCTCTAACGTTTAGCGATTGGGAGCTTTTTTATACTCCCATAAACTCTTTATAGAAGTAGAACTTGTCCATTAAGTTATTTACAATCCCATTGAAATAAGCAAATTTACCATACTTCATTTTTATTCCAGACTTCACTTTCATAACAAACTCTTTAATAGCTTTTAAGCCAATAGTAAGCTCCTGGTCTTTAGTAAATACTTTATCACCTGTTGTGTAATTAACAACTCTATTACACTGTCTTACAACCTTCCACAGTTCTTGAATTGTTTTTGATTCAGAATAAAAAGAGCTAGTTAAAGAAACGAAACGTTCTGGAACCCAGTGAGCAACAAAATCAGCTTGTTGAATATTCTCTTCAGTAGTATTACTAGTCTCATTACTATTACGTTTGTTTATATCTTTTATATTTTGTTTTAAGGAAACAGGGGTTGTTTTAATGGTAGGACACTTTGTAGGACTTTTAGTAGATTCCTTGTCGGACACTTCTTCCACAATAGGTCGAATTACTATAGCATTAGCAGTTTGCATCATATCAGAATTACTTTTCATAGATACCTGGTGGAACATGCCGAGGTCCACAAGTTTCTTCATTAATATTTGTCTCTTTTGTGGAAACAAAAAAGCAACATAATGCCAAATTTAAGCAAACTTTTGCTAGGTGTTTTTTACCCACAATTCGCCCACATATCTTTCTTGTCATATCAAAGTTTATCCGTAATAAGAAAATAGAGAAGAAAAGCCCGCAAAAGCAGGCTATGTTTTGTCGACCGTTTAATGACCATATTTTGACCATATTTATTTCAAAAGCAAACGAATATTATCGAAAGTCAATATACAAACAATTGTCGTTAAACATTGGTGCTACAACATTTATGCATAGCTTAATAGATACAAATCTTTATTGATTTTTGTTCCGCACGCAAGTTCACCAATGGGAACGCGATCAATATATGTCTCTTTATTAATATTTTAAAAATAAAACGCAATAAACATTAATGTGACGCGGTTTCTGAGTAATCAGGAACCGCGCTTTTGTGTGTCTGTAAATGTATTGAGAATATTGATTATTTTTACTAAGAACTGAAATTCTTGATACTACTGATATCAAGGATTTCAAAGTTGAATTAAATTTGAAGTAGGAATCTAATTATTCGTAAGGACTATCTAAAACACATGATCATGAGACTATTATGATTACAAATCTGATAAATTAATAAAAGGTTTTGTTCTAATTATAGAAATCGCCTTACTCAATTAAATGAACGTATCAAATTCATTCGACTTGGGTGGAGAGGTTGCTTTTTTCATGAGTTTTTCCCATAATTGTATGGACTTGCTCCATTCCGATGTAGCAGGATGGTTTTGATAAATAACATTTTCATAACTAAGAGTGAGTTTTTGCATATCAGTCGAATTGTAAAGGTTATCTACATGGATTGCATATTCTCTCAATGTTTGGCTTTCGTTGCGTGAGATGCCGGTTCTTTCCAGTTGTTTTAAAAGTGCATCATAAGCTTTTGCATAAACATCATCTCCTTTTCGGTATTTATAGGAGAGAATGATAAAAAATGCGAACCACTTTATTCTAGTAGTAAAGAGGGCATAGCCAGTTATGCTAATTGATATGATACAAAGGAACAAGTATCCCCATGAAAATCCTTTTTTGGAATCCATAATCTTTCCGTTAGAGAGGACTTCGGTATCTTCTATTAAATTTTTTTGTTTTGTTTCTGCATTTCGCTGTGGAGTTTGTTCGTTGCTAGGTATCGTAGTTTCGCTATTTGGTGAAGTGGCAGTTGGAGCAGAAGCGTCATGTGTAAAGTTATATGGATTGCTGAAACCCTTTGTTGGTTCGAACGGGACCCATCCGTATCCTGGAAAATATACTTCAACCCAAGAGTGTGCATTGTTATTATCGATTGTGTAAATATTCTCATAATCTGAATTCGTTACTTTGTTTTCAAGAGTGCCCCCGGTATAGCCCTTTACCCAGCGTGCCGGAATCCCAATAGAGCGAAGTAAAACAATCATAGACGTGGAAAAATTATTGCAGTATCCACTTTTTGTATCAAATATAAATTGATCTGCATAATCTTGATCCTTTCCAGGAACCTTAACATGTTCTGTTTCATATACAAAAGAATTATTTGCGAAGTAGCTTTCAACAGCTAATACTTGATCGTATCGATTGTTTTTATCTTTTGTAAGATTTATCGCTAAGTCTTTTACCCTCTTTGGTAATGAGTCGGGTAATTGAGTATATTTTTCTATGAAATAAGAGCTTGCCTCTAGACCCTCAGCCGCTTTTACAGCTTTTAAGTTTTCGATAGAAAAATGAGGAGTCTTATAAGTCACCTTATATTTATTTAAGGTAGTAGAAGAGCCTTCTTTCATCATATCGATTTTTTCCGAAAAGGGATCTGCACGGAATGATACATCTGAAGCAGCTTCAACCGATACTAATCCCGCGGGATAAATAAGGTGAGGTGAGTCTTTTTGCATGGTGATAATTGCTTCGGCAGTTTCCGTTTTTGTATTCCGTTCATACCAACTCAATACGTTGTTTTTATTCTTAAAAGAAATTTTTTTCGGGTTATCAGAAATTTCCCAACCCTTTCCGGTATAAAAGTCTTTTGTTTCAACTCTCCAATATTGACTATTTTGCATTTGCGCTGTGAAAACAACTGTGTTGTCCCATTTAAAAGGACCGCCTAATTGAGAGTCATCCATACCGTAACCAACTTTGTTGATTGTTGTCTCTTTATTTGCTGAAGGTGTATCGAATCTGAAGAAAGTATCAATATTGGATAATTGAGGACCGGGTTTGGGAGCGAAATATCCAATAGTTATCGTAAATATAATAGATACCGCAATTGGGATGAGCAATTGCGGTGTGGATTTGGTATGCTTTTGTAAGTTCTCGAACGTTTTTATACGTTCAATCTGGAGAAGGCTGAGCATGAAAAGACCCGTTATAATTGTACGAATAATCGCCTTGTTCATGTCATATAAGCCGAATATATCAAAAATTGTAATATAAATAACGGTTAACGTAAGAAATAAGAGTCCGCGTTTTTGGTGAATCAGCCAATAAAGGGTGAGGAAGCACGAAAACCAAAGAACTAAAAAAAATAAAAAGGTCTGAAAAGATTTGGAAAGATCCCACCAATTTGCTTGAAAGAGAAGGCGGATATTGTGAAAAAAATCAGATAAGAATTCTACCAACCAAGCAGGATGAATAAAAGGTCCCTTATAATCTACCGAATGAATCATAAATAAGATGACTACAATCTTTATCGAAATTTGGAATCGCGTTTGAAAAAAAGAGAGAATGAAGCAAATTCCTATAAATCCTGTAAAGAGGTTCAATCTCACCATGTCTGTAATTTCTATAAGTGGTCGCAACCATTCTAATAAAATGAGAAAACCAAATAAATGCATTAGGAAACTACTGATATCCCATTTATTATTTAAAGGTAATATGGTCATTTGTTCACCTCAAAAAATACATTTGTATAATGATTCTCATAAACTGCTTTCACGAATACTTTTTGTTTTCTTAGCGTTTCGAGTAGGCTTAGTTCCAATTTTGAGAATTGATGTACTTTTTCCTTGACGACAAATATCATTAGCTTACTGCTTTTCAGTGATATACTGTCAGCAACTTTTTGAATATCGGGAGAAAGATTACTTGTTACAAGTACGAATGTTACTGGTTGATAGATTTTCTTTAACTCTATTTCTACAGTTTGGGAGAGCGGAAACATATTGTCTGCTTGTACTTTTGCTAAATGGTGAAAAATTTGTTGTAATTGTGTCTCACCATGACGTAAAGGAAGAACGGTTTGTTCTTTTCCGGCGGATATAAATGATGCTTGTGAATCTTGTTTTAGGATAGACCTCACGAGAGAAGCTGTAAACGTAACAACCAATTCGAACAGGGGAGAGGGGGTTCTGTCCATGAAAATCACGGCATCATGACTTCGTTGTTGTTCAAACTCTTTCGTCATAATCTTGTTTTTTCGAGCAGTTGCCTTCCAATCGATCCATGAAAAACGGTCACCAGGTTTATAGTCTCTGACGCCAGATGAGACTGTTGCATCTCTTGCTACATTCACATTTGAGGAGAGTGTTCCTTGTTCGAAATCGTTTTCTAATTGTCTATAAGTTATGTCTACATATTGGGGATAAACTAAAAATCTATCGGGAACTGAAAAGATTGTCTCTTTTTCGATAATCCCGAATACATCACCAGTTTTTACACGCACACTCGAAAAGGTGTGTTCTCCTCTTGGGATTGCGTCGATTACATATTGATATGAAATATTTCGCTTGAATCCTGAAAATAATAACACTTTTGCATTTTTTGATTGTTTGCGAGTTTTGAATTCCAGGGGTAGCACTTCTTCTACAATTAAATAAAGCAAGGGGAAGGGGATTTTTCGTTTTATTGTAATAGTGCATAAGAACTGCTGTCCTGCTGTGAACTCCTTTTGATTTGTTATGCGCTTCACCTCGGCGTTCCACAAGGCACAAAAGGGTAACAATAATGAGTAAAGACCGAAGGGAATAAAAGTGTAAAATAGAAACCAGCTTACAAATTCTCCTTGTAACATGGTGTATACAAATGTTAAAGCGATGAATAAAGCAAGCAATGATAACTTCCCGGCGTGACGACCATTTCGTAGTAGCTGTTTCATTAGGAGTTTTTCGCCTTTTGAGCCGGAACTGGAGTCCGGGCGATAATTTTTATGATAACGCTTTCTGGTGTTATCCCTTCAAATTTCGTCTCTATTTTTAAAATGAGTCTATGGGCTAAAACATATGGAGCTAAACATTTAACATCATCTGGAATGACAAAATCCCTGCCATTTATGAGCGCATAAGCTTGTGCAGCCTTCATCAAAGCAATGGAGCCACGGGGGCTAGCCCCTAGCTGTACGGAATTATAAGATCGGGTTTGATTAACGATTTTTACGATGTAGTGTTTGATGGCCTTGTCCGTATAGATTGCCCGTACGTTTTGTTGTAAGTGTAGTAATTCTTCTATTGTAATAACGGCTTGTAAATGAGAGATAGGCTTTGTCTTTTCTGTCCGATTTAAAATTTCAAATTCTTCTTCTGGTGTGGGATAGCCCATTTTTAGTTTTAGTAAGAAACGGTCGAGCTGAGCCTCTGGTAAAGGATACGTTCCTTCATACTCAATTGGATTTTGTGTAGCAATTACAAAAAATGGTTTTGGTAAAGGTCTTGTTATACCATCTACTGTTAAATTGCCTTCCTCCATACTTTCAAGCAAGGCTGACTGTGTTTTCGGTGATGTACGGTTAATTTCATCAGCAAGCACGATATTTCCTATAATAGGTCCTGCCATAAATTCAAATTGATATTCTTTCGGATTATAAATAGAAACACCTGTTACATCTGATGGCAGTAAATCAGGAGTGAATTGAATCCGTTTGAAATCTGCATCTATGGATTTTGCAAGGGCCTGTACCATCATAGTTTTCCCGACACCTGGAACATCTTCTAATAGTACATGGCCTTCGGTTAAGAGAGCCGCTAAGGTAAGAATGATTTCCTTTCGCTTTCCGACAATCACTTTTTCAATATTATTGATTATCTTTTCTACAATTGGGTGCAAAGAATCGAGTTGCGTCATCGTACTCCTCCCAATTTCATTTTTTATAGTTGATTCAATTTATTGTGAAAATTATGTTTCGTGTAAAATGAAATTTGCTTTTTGATTTTTGTTGCAAGAAAAAACCAATCTACGGGGAAACTGAAGGGGATTTGCTTGAAATGGTTGGTGTTGTTGAGGAAATCACCCCTTTTTGTCACTTTATATAATTTCTATGTCATTTAAGGAAATCCTACTCTACGTTTTTAAATTATTTTGTTTTGACTCTAGTCCTATGCGCATGGAATTTGTTTCCAGTGTAAAAATATTTCACTAGAAACATAGATTAACAATATTCTAGTAACTATGGGATTTAACAACTAATTGACAAGTTCAATAAAATTACACTTATCCCAACGTATTATTCAGAAGTATTTTAGATTTTGAGGTTGAATATTTCATTTGTAAAATAGGGACAAGCAATTGTATGAGCTGTCCCTAACAAACATCACTCTGAGTAGTGTTTGTATTAAAAATTATTGTTTGTTTAATGTTCTATTAAGTTGGATAAAGGAATTTCCTGCTCATTTTGAGGCTCATTAAGGGGGTAAATTCTAGCTGTTTCATTATTTTCATCTACATTTTGAATATAAATCGGAACTCCATTATAGGTTACATTAGCCATAACCGGTGAAGATGTAATCTCTTGTGCTCGTTGTTTGTTCATGATAATGACCTCCTTTTGACTTATAACAGTAATAATATGTACTTTAAACTACTTAATTATTCTTAATACTCAATAGTACGCAAATAGGTATTAATTCTGATTTTAAGCATATAAGTTTATAAAGTTTATCTTGATGGACAAGGAGTGAGCTTTTTTTGGCCACCGATAATGATAGGTTATGTTAATTTCCACATGTATACGAGATTTATCATTATTTATGTTGTGATGAATAGAAAAAATAATCTTATTTTTATAGTCATAATGAACTTTTATTGATGGTATTTTTATCTATATTTATTCATAAGAATAGAACTAGCGTAGTATTTACTGGGGGGGATTGAGAATGAATAGGGATGAAACCTCATTACATCCTGATACGGGTGTTACGTCTGTAATGTTTGTTGAACGATCATTAAATGAAATCCGTTTTTGGTCTAGAATCATGAAAGAGCATTCTCTATTTCTTCGATTGGGGTTTAGATGTGAGGATACTCAATTAATCCAAGAGGCTAATCAATTTTACCGATTGTTTGAACACATCGAACAAATTGCATATTCTTATACAAATCAAACAGATCCTGAGCAAATAAAGAGATTTAATTCAGAAGTACAACAAGCTGCAACTAATATTTTTGGATTTAAACGAAAAATTCTAGGATTAATTCTCACATGTAAATTGCCAGGACAAAATAATTTTCCACTGTTAGTTGACCATACAAGTAGGGAAGCTGATTATTTTAGAAAACGCTTAATTGAATTAAATGAAGGTAGATTGGATGCTCTTCCTGATGCTATTATTAAAGAAAATGTTTTCTTTTTAAGGATTATGGCAGACCATGCTAAATTTATTGGTCATCTTCTTGATCCATCGGAAAGAAAGCTTGTAGATATAGCCCGGAATTTTAGCAATGATTTTGATGAATTGATGTATCAAGCAATTGACTTAGAATCTATGAAACCACAATCTCAAACAGTTCCTCTTTTAGATCAATTTTTGGATCAAAATCGTGTGTCAGTCACATCTCTTCGGGATTTTAAGAAAACGGCACGTGATTTAATTGAGCAATGTAAAATAAAGAGTATCATTCATCCACTATTAGCAGACCATGTTTTCCGTGAAGCTGATAGATTTCTTGAAATAATTGATATGTTTGATGCTCATCTTACAAGCGTTAAATCACAATCTAGATAGTAGGATGTGGGTAAAAACACCATTTTTTCCATGAGTTAAGAAGCTAACAATAAATTGTTAGCTTCTTTTTCTTGTGATTTATCTTCTTGATAATTAAGAATTAGGAAGGTGAATTATATAGTTAATGAATGAGGGCTTAATACAAATTAGTGGAGTTTAATTATCAAAACTAAAAGGGACTCGTAGGTAAGAGTCCCTTTTAGTTTTATATTGCTAGATTTGAAATGTATCAAGTATATTATCTTTCCCTTCTTTATTGATTCCGATATGTTTAAGTGTGATTTATGGTGTACTATGATTGAGTATTCCTTGCAACTGACCTCTTTATTTACAGTATTTTGAATGTATACTTTTGTTATGTATTTTGGGATATCGGGGGGCGGCATAAAGTTAATGTTTAAGGGGAAATGAATGTAAACTAATAATAAAAAGTTTACATTCAAATCACCGAAAAAGAGTCCTATTAATTTAGGACTCTTTTTCGGTTTGATGTAATTCTGAATTCTTAAGTTGATGGGCGTGGGGCGCTAGGGGGGATTTAATGAATAATGGACAACAACAATCTATTCCTGGTCACTTTGTCATGGATACACAGCGGGCTATGCTGCTTCCACCGGAATTGAAAGCTACGCCTTCTGAATCATTAACTGAACAATTATTTATTGAACGCTCTTTAACTGAAAATCGATTTTGGTTACGGATTATGAAGGAATATGCACTTTTTCTTGGTGAAGGATTTAATCGGAAAGATAAAAACCTAATTCAGCAAGTAGATCAGTTTTTTCAGCTTTTTGATCGACATTTACAAAAAGCATTCTCTATTCCTCGAATTGTTCAAGCGGTCAGGCAATTAAATGAAGAAAGTATTCAGCTAGTTTATGCGTTTCGTAATTATAAAAGAAATCTTTTAATTTTAATTATTAATTGTAAGGTAAGTGGCTTTAATTTTCCTTTATTAGTAGATCATGTTGCACGAGAAGTGGAATATTTTATAAGAACGCTTCAGAAATTTAATGAAGGAAAAATGGATCCAATTCAAGATGCGATAATTAGTGAAAATGTGTTTTGGCTAAAAATTATGATGGAGCACTCTCGTTTTATTGCCTCTTTGCTTGATCAATCAGAGCGAAATTTAGTTCATACTGCTTTAAAATTCGGTGATGATTTTGAAGTTCTCCTTAATCAAGCTAGGGATGTTGAATCGATGTTATATCAGAAGGAACCAACATATCCGATAATCGGAAAGCTAAATAAAGATAGTGAAAATGCCACAGTTGAATTGAGAAATTTCAAAAAGGCGGGATTGGAACTTATTCAAACATGCCAAATTCGAAATATAATTAATCCATTACTAGCTGATCATGTTACAAGAGAAGCTGAGCATTTCTTATTTATGATTCATGTGTTGGAAGAAAGGTTGAAACAAAAACAAATGCAGCAATCGATGGAATGAGTGCTTTGTTATCATGATGGATACATACTAGAGTGTTCATTTGTTAAAAAAATCCATTTGGTGGCTCACTTTTTTATCATGCAACAACTCAGTTCATTTTCATCGTGAAAAGGTCGGTAATTCTTGTACTAAGGAATTATTGGCCTTTTCTACTCTTACATTACAAACCATGTATGAGAAATATTATTTTTTCTTTCTATATGGGAATTATAGATAAAAAAGGATGGTGAAAATATGACAATTGATCGAATTTGTACAATTGGACCGGCGAGTAATAATAAGGATACTTTGTCGCAGTTAATAAGAAATGGTATGAATATTATCCGCCTTAATTTATCGCATGGTTCCCATGAAAGCCATAAGGAAATAATTCAATTAGTAAAATCTTTAGATGATTCCATCAAAATTTTAGGGGATTTACAAGGACCCAAGATAAGATTGGGAGTTATTGAAGAAAATGGAGTTACTCTTCAAGCAGGAGATACTTTTACTTTATACATTCATTCTATTTCTGGAAACAAAGAAGAAGCAAGTGTTGATTATCCAGGGATTATTAATGACGTGAAAGTTGGAAGTAGAATTCTTATTAATGATGGACAAGTTGAGTTAACGGTTGAAAAGATAAGCGAGGATAAAATAGAAACAAAAGTAAAGGTAGGTGGCGATATAGCTTCTCATAAGGGGGTGAATTTACCAGGTACAATCGTTAGCTTACCAGCTATTACAGAGAAGGATAAAAAAGATATTCAGTTTCTTTTAAGTGAGAACGTTGATTTTATTGCTTGCTCATTTGTTAGAAAACCTTCTCATATACAGGAAATCCGGAACTTTATCCGCCTAAAAAATGAAACTTCACCAAATCTAATTGCTAAGGTGGAAACGATGGAGGCCATCGAGAATTTTCAGGAGATATGTAAAGAAGTGGAGGGTATTATGATTGCCAGGGGCGATTTAGGCGTAGAATTACCGTACCAATTTATTCCGCTTTTACAAAAAATGATGATTCATGAGTGTAATCGCACAAATACGTATGTGATTACGGCAACGCAAATGCTTCAATCCATGGTGGATTATTCTATTCCTACAAGAGCTGAGGTGACTGATGTATTTCAAGCTGTATTGGATGGAACGAATGCTGTTATGCTTTCTGCTGAAAGTGCATCAGGTGATCATCCGATTGAAAGTATTAAAACATTGCGTCTAGTTTCTGAGTTTGCTGAGCATGTAAAAAAAGATGCCCCCTTTGTTATGAAAGATGTGCTGGAATTATTACATAAATCCATTTAGTGTATAGAATTGTATGATATTATTTATCACGATTTCTCCATGTTTAGGTAAGGGGAATCGTGATTTTTTAATTTGTTTGGTATAAAGAAAAGAGAGGTGGAAAACGGTATTTTATTAAATAGACAACAAACGGTACCTTGCAATAAACAATAGTGGATGGTATATTATGGGTAACGTAAGTACCTTGCATTGAGTGGTACTGATTGGAAAGGGGGATTATCTTTGAACGTCCAGTTTAAAAAAGGTGTGCTAGAACTTTGTGTACTGGCACTTGTCAAACGAAAAGATTGCTACGGTTATGAGCTCGTTCAGCAAATCTCCAATAAATTTTTAATATCGGAAGGGTCTGTATATCCGTTATTACGTCGATTAACAAAAGAGGGCTATTTTCAAACATATTTAAAAGAATCAACAGAAGGGCCACCGCGTAAATATTATCAATTAACAAATCAAGGTGAAGAACAACTCCATTTACTTGTAAGGGATTGGCGTGATTTTGCTAGAGGGGTACAAGAAATTATTGAAGAGGTGTAATGAGATGAACAAAGAACAGTTTCTTCGAGATCTATCAGGACATCTTAGAAAGTTATCAGAAGAAGAAAGACAGGATATTTTATACGATTATGAGGAGCATTTTCAGTTTGGATTAGAGGAAGGGAAGACAGAGGTAGAAATTATAAAAGGACTCGGTTCGCCAAAAGCAATTGCGAAAGAGATGTTAGCGTTATATCGTTTTGATGAGATGAAAAAGGATCCATCTGCTTCAAATATAACAAGAGCTGTAATGGCGGCAATTGGTCTTAGTTTATTAAATTTTATTCTTGTATTAGGTCCTTTAGTCGCAATTATAAGTTTTATATTTGCACTTTGGGTTGGTGGAGTTGCTAGCGTTGTGGCACCACTATTTGTAGTAATTAAAATCCTAACTGGTACTTTTTTGTGGCTTGAGGTATTCGTTTCTATTACGTTTGTTGGTGTTGGATTATTGTTATGTATAGGTGCTTACTACTGTACAAAATGGTTTAAAAAATTTTGTGTGCGCTATGTCAATTGGAATCTCAAAATGATTAGAGGGGAATAGATGAGATGAAAAAGATATTATTAATAGCTGTCGCTTGTATCATTATTGGTGTTATTGGTATATCGCAAACATATTCAAAAACAGTAGATGCGGCGGAAAAGGGAGAAACTGAAAGAGTTATAAAAAATGAAGCAATTAAAAATCTAGAAATTGATTTGGATGCTGAGGATGTTACAGTTCAAAAAGGGAATGATTCTTCTTTTTATATAAAACAATCAGGAAATACTACGAAGCAAAAAATAAGTATTGATGAAAAAGGAGATATATTAAAAGTTCAAGGTAAGATAAAAAAAGGAATTTCATTAGATTTTTCATTTTTATCATTTGGGTTTAAATCGTCGGGGGTAACAATTGTTGTTCCAGAACGTGCTTATCAAGACATAAAAGTAAGTTCTTCTGCTGCTGAGATAACAGTAAATGATGTGAAGAGTGAACGCATAGAAGCAGCAACGCTTGGTGGAGATGTAGAAATAGAGCGGGTGACAGCGAAGAAAGTAGAAGGATCTTCAAAAGCGGGCGGAATTAAAATGAAAAAAGTAAGTGGAAAAGTTGTTGCGAAAACAACAAGTGGAGATG
Source organism: Bacillus sp. 95MFCvi2.1 (assembly GCF_000374965.1). Lineage (NCBI taxonomy): Bacteria > Bacillati > Bacillota > Bacilli > Caryophanales > Bacillaceae > Bacillus > Bacillus sp. 95MFCvi2.1. Next base: position 29,672 of record NZ_KB895695.1, read on the forward strand.
TGGACGTTATTGATCATGACTCTAAATATGATGTGGAAGCAAGCTCGACTGCAGGAGATGTTGATATTCGTCTACTTGAAAAGCCTCAAGATGCGACTGTAAGTGGGAAAACATTTGCTGGTGAAGTTAAGGTTTTCAAGGAGGAAGAAAGAAATGTAGTAGTAGGGAATGGGAGCGTAAAAATTAGCGGACAAACATCTGCAGGAGACGTGACAATTGAAGCGAATTAAAAAATAGACCAGTTTAACTGGTCTATTTTTTAATGTAAATCGCGATATACCCCGATTACTTTTCCAATAACAGAGACTTTATCTAAAATGATTGGCTCTAAAGAAGAGTTTTCGGGTTGTAAGCGGAAATGATCTTTTTCTTTGTAAAAACGTTTTACAGTTGCTTCATTATCTTCTGTTAAAGCAACAACGATTTCTCCATTGTATGCAGAATGTTGTTGGCGAACAACAACTAAGTCTCCATCCAGAATACCAGCTTCGATCATACTATCTCCAGAGATTCGTAGCATAAACACCTGGTCTGCTCCAGCAACAACGCTTGCAGGAAGTGGGAAGTGTTCTTCTACACTTTCAACTGCTGTAATTGGTAAACCAGCTGTAACTTTTCCGACAATTGGGACTTGAACAACTGATTGTGTGTCTGTTTCGATTCTTACTTCTCCTAAAATTTCAATAGCTCTTGGTTTTGTTGGATCACGTCGAATATAACCTTTTTCTTCTAGACGTGATAAATGTCCGTGCACCGTAGAACTAGAAGCAAGGCCAACCGCTTGACCGATTTCGCGTACGGAAGGTGGATAACCTTTTTCTTGTACTTTTAGTTTAATGAAGTCGAGAATGTCTTGCTGGCGTTTTGTTAACTTTTCCATGTTTTTTTACACCTCGTTTTCTTTCAATTTTCTTACTTATAAGTATAACATGCAAAAAAACATTCTACAAACATAAGTTCGAACAAAAGGACGATTTGTGATACACTAAAGGAAAAATTGAAATGAGGAAGAAGGTTTTAAAATGAATGCAATCATTTATGCCCGTGTAAGCACAACGAAAGAAGCGCAGGAAACTTCATTATCACGCCAAAGAGATGAATTATTGCATTTAGCTGAGCGGTATCAAATGAATGTTATAAAGGTGATTGAGGAGAAGGCAAGCGGCTATACGATTGAACGAGACGGTATATTAGAAGTGTTAGATATGATTCGAGATGAACAGGTCGATGTGCTTCTCATTCAAGATGAAACGCGGCTTGGAAGAGGGAATGCAAAAATTGCTTTAATGCACTGTTTACATAAAGAAAGAATAAAAGTATATACACATACGCATAATGGTGAATTACAGCTTTCTGATTCGGATTCTATGGTACTAGATATTATTGGTATAGTTGAAGAGTATCAGAGAAAGATTCATAATTTGAAGATTAAACGTGGAATGCAGAGAGCGGTAGAAAGAGGGTTTCGTCCAGAAAAAAACTTAAAAAACCGACATTTAAGTACAGGACGTGAAAAGAAAGAAGTGCCGATTGAAGAAATTGTACGTCTGCGTCGCAATGAATTAACATTTGAGGAAATTGCAGCAACGCTTCGTGGTTTTGGACACGATGTATCTAAAGCAACAGTACATCGCAGATACGTGGAATACACGAAGCAATTGCTTGATAAACAAGACTAACTATTGTATGATAATAATCAGTTTTAAGTAGAAAGGGGATTCGAGATGCTAAGTCACGAACTCATTGAACGCATTAACTTCTTAGCGAAAAAAGCGAAAGCTGAAGGATTAACTGAAGAAGAACAACGTGAGCGCCAATCGCTCCGTGAACAATATTTAAAAGGATTTCGTCAAAATATGTTAAACGAATTAAAAGGCATTAAAGTCGTTAACGAAGAAGGTAAAGATATTACACCGACGAAATTAAAAGCATTGAAAAAACAAGATAATACAAAGTTAAATTAAGAGGTGGGCGCAGCCCATCTTTTTTGATTTTAATAGAATGGTTTATTTGGTAACTTTCCAATTATGATTGGTAGTCGCTTCAATTGTCCCCCGCTCCAATATGTAATTTGCGATAAGTTCAGACATATCAATTGGTATGTCTTTTATGATGGGTTTATTTTGGTACATAAAATAATTTCCGCCACCACTTGCACGATAATTATTCATAACTACGTCATATTCTTGATCAAAGTGAATGGGAGATCCGTCATATTGTAAGGAAACTACTCGTTCACCAACTGGTTTTGAAATGTTTAATATGTATGAAACTCCTTCCCACATATCGTAATTGTAATGCTGTGGTTTTGGCGTAGTGTAAGCGGGGTTTACAATAATATCTCCTTCGTTATTTAATGTGAAATATTCAGCGGATAATTCAAGAGCATCTTTAATATCTTTTCCTGTAATACGTATGACCTTTAATGTGTTTGGATAAATATAATTTGATACAATATCTCTCATTGTAATTTGATTTGGAAAGCCAGAAGATTCATTATGAAATAGGCTTGTACAAGAAATATGGACTCCAGCTACCTCCATTTGTACTTTGTTTATAAATTCAATAAAAGGATTGTCTTGTAAACGTGTTTGCATCGCAGTGTGAATTTGCATGTCACCGATAATGGTGCCGATTGGTTGATCTAGCCATTGTTGCGTTTGATTTTCGTAGTCAGATACAAGTGAAAGTGCTTTTTCGTCTGTTTGAACGTCTTTGACAGATAACAGTTCCGATTGACACTTTTTAATTATCATTCGATCTTTATTTTGTTCTAACTCTACTCGAACTTTTCCTAATGAATGGCCATTAGATCCGGGTTGTACAACGGTTACACCATTTACTTTCGTATTTGCAATAGAGCGATGTTGGTGACCTGTTAGTAATATATCAATACCATCTATTTCTTGGCACATCGCATATCCTTGATTCTCACCGGTTAAAATTTCTGTTGGTTCTCCAGATTGTAAATCCCTTTCAAAGCCACCATGATATGCTACGACTAATAAGTCAGGTTGCTCTTGGTTATGAATGAGAGAAACCCATTTTTTTGTTGTTTCTAGTGCATCTTCAAATAGTAAATCTTTAATATGAGGTGGCTGCTCCCAATTTGGGATGTAATGTGTTGTAACTCCCAAGATAGCGACTTTTATATTAGGATGTATATGTTTAATAATATAGGGTGTCCCAAAGTAAGGATCTTTTGTATGTTTATTTAAAATATTTGCAGATAGATAAGGCATATTCGCGTTTAATATAGCTTTGTTTAATACATCCATTCCATAGTTGAATTCGTGATTTCCGATAACGGCCGCATCATATCCAATGTAATTCGCGATAAGTGACATTGGGTTCTTTTTATGCTGTATATATTTAGCGTAGTAATAGGTGAATGGAGTTCCTTGTATAAAATCGCCGTTATCGATCACAATTACATGTTCATGTTGGTTACGCTCTTGGGTGATACGTGTTGCAAGTTTGGCTAATCCTATTTCTGCTGGCTCGTTATTTCGATAATGAATTGGATAAATCGTACCGTGTATATCGCTTGTTAGTAGAATGTTTATATGAACGATGTTGTTCTTATTCAAGCTTATCAACCTTCTTTTTTTGTTATCTTATGATAAATCATAACAAATAATCTAGGTTTATTTTTTGTCAAATGTTTAGAAAATATAAAAATATATAATGAAGAAAATGAAAATGTTTTTGGAGTATCGTATGATGACAGGAGAAGGAGGAGAATACTATGGCTTTGCAACATGAATTTGTATTTGTTTCAAATGAAAAAGGAGAGCTAAGTTCTGAAGATTTCTCTTGGCATGACAGGGAGTTTTTTTATAAAGATGGAACGGTTGTTGAAGAATGCGTGATATTCAGTGATGAAATTGTTTTGTATGTGTCAGATTTTTTACAGTGGATTCCAACATATAATCCTTTTAAGAAAGAGAAAGGGTTTGGTATCCATTATTATGGTATTACAAAAATCGAGAAAGAGGGAGCAGAAATAGCGATCAACCTATTTCGCTCATTAGTCAATCTCTTTTCATTGGGACCTGAAAAAATAGAACTCACAGGCTCATTTCAATGGACGGTAGAGTGTGATACGGATGGAGAGTATGAACACCTTAGTTTTAATCGAGATATTCTTTGTACAGAGTTAGAGTCTTTAATTAGACTACTCTATAAAGTGGAAGCGGGAGAAGGACACCTTTTGCATTTTGGGATTTAATTTTTTATCGAGCGTAGTGCTCAGACATAACAAATGTTAATTTTTTCTAAATAAAGCTGAAATAAAAGAAATAGCAATTGCTATGAATAAAGAAATACTGGCGATAAGTAACAAGAGGATTGCAATGAGACTATATAAATAACCTAATCCTTCACTCGTTATCATTATACCTCGATCAAAATATAGTATGCTGAACGTGCCAATGGAGAGAATAAGCATGACAACACCTGGGAGGTATTTATAAGGTGACTTTAATTTTACTGAAAGGTAAATAGAACTAATTGTAATAAGGGAAAAAACAATTAAAAAGGTGTAGGAAACCACTTGTTCACTCATCATTTCTCCTCCCGCAGTTTTTATTTGATATATACGACGAAAATTAATATATATTCATTTCTATTATATATGTTGTGAATAAATGGTAAATAGAGGAGTGGTATGGAGGGGGGAGAATATTTGCTAAAGATTTTTATGAGCCACGTATGAAAATACAGATAATTCCCTTTATTATCAATAAATGAATAATGAAAAAGTATAGCAGATTGAAACCCTATACATTGTGAAATTTAGTATGTTTTTTGAACAAATTCGAAAAAACATCAACATATTTGTCGATACATGTTGTATAATCTTGCGTGGGAAGCTATCATATAAATGTGTAAAACGTTTACTAATATAAGCGAAGGGAAGAATAGCATGTCACATTCAATCGAACAACTTTCTATCAACACGATTCGCACATTATCCATTGATGCGATTGAAAAAGCAAACTCTGGTCACCCAGGAATGCCAATGGGTGCAGCACCAATGGCTTATACATTATGGACGAAATTTATGAAACATAATCCAAATAACCCAACGTGGTTTAACCGCGATCGTTTCGTATTATCTGCAGGCCATGGTTCAATGTTATTATACAGCCTACTTCATCTATCTGGTTACGATGTAACAATGGATGATTTAAAGAATTTCCGTCAATGGGGAAGCAAAACTCCAGGACATCCTGAGTATGGTCACACAGCAGGCGTAGATGCAACAACTGGTCCGCTTGGACAAGGTATTTCGACAGCTGTTGGTATGGCAATGGCTGAGAGACATTTAGCAGCGAAGTATAACCGTGATGCATACAATGTAGTTGACCATTATACATACGCAATTTGCGGTGATGGCGATTTAATGGAAGGCGTTTCTGCTGAAGCATCTTCATTAGCTGCTCACTTAGGATTAGGTCGACTTGTTGTATTATACGATTCTAATGATATTTCATTAGATGGTGATTTAAATCGTTCATTCTCTGAAAGTGTAGAAGATCGTTATAAAGCATATGGTTGGCAAGTAATCCGTGTTGAGGATGGAAACGATGTTGCAGCAATTGCGAAAGCAATTGAGGAAGCGAAAGCTGACGAAAAACGCCCAACGCTAATCGAAGTAAGAACAACAATCGGTTTCGGTTCTCCAAACAAATCAGGAAAATCAGCTTCACATGGTTCTCCACTAGGTGTAGACGAAACAAAATTAACAAAAGAAGCGTATGCTTGGACAGCTGAACAAGACTTCCATGTATCAGAAGAAGTATATGATAACTTCCGTAAAACGGTACAAGATGTTGGCGAAACAGCTCAAGCTGAGTGGAACACAATGCTTGGTGAATACGCACAAGCATATCCAGAATTAGCAAATGAATTACAAACAGCGATGAAGGGTCTTCTTCCAGAAGGTTGGGATCAAAACTTACCAACTTATGAATTAGGATCAAAAACAGCAACTCGTTCTTCTTCAGGTACTGTAATTAACGCGATTGCAGAAGCGGTACCATCATTCTTTGGTGGATCTGCAGACCTTGCTGGTTCTAACAAAACATACATGAATAACGAAAAAGACTTTACAAGAGCTGACTACAGCGGTAAAAATATTTGGTACGGTGTACGTGAGTTCGCGATGGGTGCAGCAATGAACGGTATCGCACTTCATGGCGGCTTAAAAACTTACGGTGGTACGTTCTTCGTATTCTCTGATTACTTACGTCCAGCAATCCGTCTTGCAGCATTAATGCAATTGCCTGTAACATATGTGTTTACACATGACAGTATCGCTGTTGGTGAAGATGGTCCAACACATGAACCGGTCGAGCAGTTAGCGGCGCTTCGTGCAATGCCAAATGTATCTGTTATTCGTCCTGCTGACGGTAACGAGTCTGTTGCAGCTTGGAAATTAGCTTTAGAATCTACAAATAAACCAACTGCATTAATCTTAACTCGTCAAGATCTTCCAACATTAGAAGGCGCAAAAGACGATACGTATGAAAAGGTTGCAAAAGGTGCGTATGTAATTTCTGCAAGCAAAAAAGAAACTGCTGATGTAATCTTACTTGCAAGTGGTTCTGAAGTAAGCTTAGCGATTGAAGCGCAAAAAGCATTAGCAGAAGATGGTGTTGATGCAGCTGTTGTCAGCATGCCATCTATGGATCGCTTTGAAGCGCAATCTGCTGAATATAAAGAATCTGTATTACCAAAAGCAGTAACAAAACGTTTCGCAATTGAAATGGGTGCGACTTTCGGATGGCACCGTTACGTTGGTCTTGAAGGAGATGTACTAGGTATCGATACATTCGGTGCTTCTGCTCCTGGTGAAAAGATCATGGAAGAGTATGGATTCACTGTAGAAAATGTTGTTCGTAAAGTAAAAGAAATGCTTTAATGGTTTGTGAAAAATCTCTCCGGCATGGAGAGATTTTTCTATGTAAATGAGTTTATTCGACAGAAAAAGTTTTTTCTTTCTCCGTAGTCAGACAATCATTGCATATTTTCTTCTATATAATGAAGAGAAAAGGTTGTCCAGAGCGGGAGGGAAAGTATGAAAACGTATGAATTGTATTTAATTCAAGAAGATGTTGCGAAGGCATACTTTGGTCGGGAGTATTTGTTTTTCGATTTATTTGCTCGATTTTCAGAATCTGATTCCCTTTCGGAAAAGAAAGTGTTATATAAGCAGATGATGTATATTACGACACCATTACAAGTAATGAGAATTCACCATAAATTAGAACAGGTTTTACGTAGTTTTGGGAAGTATAATAGAACACATCATACGCACATGCTTTATACTGGGGCAGAATACGGCGAAATAACGGTGAAATCACAATATATTCAAATGAGTACATCCGGAAATGTGTCGATGGAAACGACTTTCTTTGAGGTTCTTAGGAAATGCGAATTGACATTTTTAGCAATGGATTATGAAAATAAAAAGTATGGTTGGTTAAATCCTCTGAAACAAGCACGAACATATGTGTAAAAAATGTCGAATACAATCTTGTCTTATTGAAAAGGTTTTAGTACACTGTAAGGTAGACAACATGAAGGAGGAAAATATATGTCAATTTGGGTAGTTGTTCTAGTGGGCGTATTAGCACTAGTAGCAGGCGTGGCGTTAGGATTTTTCATCGCTCGCAAATATATGATGAATTACTTACAAAAAAATCCACCAATCAATGAACAAATGTTAAAAATGATGATGATGCAAATGGGACAAAAACCATCCCAAAAGAAAATCAATCAAATGATGAGCGCAATGAACAAACAACAAATGAAATAAGCGCTAAAGGGGGCACTCGATAAGAGTGTCCTTTTCTTTTGGAAAACTTTAGTGTTTAAAACTTTTAAAAATTCTGTATTTTTGATAAACTGAAAACATCGCTCATTTCAAGGGAGGGGGATATAATGAAGGTATTTTTTAATTTAGCGTGGTTTTTTAAACAAGAAAAACGGGCGTACATAACGGGAATTATTTTGTTATTTGGTGTAGCACTTCTTGAGCTTGTTGCACCAAAAGTAATTGGAGTTGTTGTAGACCAAATTAATAACCAAACGCTAACATCTGAAAAGTTGTTACAATGGGTTGTTCTTTTAGTAGTTGTCGGGATTACAATGTATATATTACGTTACATATGGCGTATTATGATTTTTGGGTCTTCTTTAAAGCTCGCGCGCCAATTACGAAAGAAATTATATGAACATTTTACAAACATGAGTCCATCTTTTTATCAATCACATCGTACAGGGGACTTAATGGCCCATGCAACGAATGATATTCAAGCAATCCAACAGACAGCTGGAGCAGGCGTTTTGACGCTTGTTGATTCGTTAGCCGTAGGTGGATGCGTGCTAGTGGCTATGGGGTTTACGATTAGTTGGAAGTTAACATTGTTAAGTTTAATCCCAATGCCGATTGTAGCGATTTCAACTAATTATTATGGTACTTTATTACACAGACGTTTTCATAAAGCACAGCAAGCGTTTTCTGAGATCAATGATAAAGTACAAGAAAGTATGAGTGGAATGAAGGTGATTCGCTCAATTGGTCAAGAAAAGGAAGATTTACAAGCATTTCGAAAAAAGTCAGAAGATGTTGTGCATAAAAATATGTTAGTTGCGCGTATCGATTCATTATTTGATCCAACAATTTCTCTTATTGTCGGTTTTTCATTCTTAATCGCTGTGTGCTATGGATCACTATTAGTTGTTCGCGGAGAACTGACAGTTGGTGAGTTAATTACATTTACAACATATTTAGGGACGCTTGTTTGGCCGATGCTCGCATTTGGTTGGCTATTTAATATTATGGAACGTGGTCGTGCTTCATATGACCGTGTGGAAAAAATATTATCTCAAACTTCAGATGTTGTGAACAAAGATGGAGCGGTACATAAAGAGGCAAGCGGTGATATAACGTTTGCAATTGATACATTTTCCTATAAGAAAAATGAAACTCTCCATTTAGAAGATATTCATTTCACACTGAAAAAGGGTGAAACATTAGGTATTGTTGGCCGCACTGGTGCAGGGAAAACGACATTGTTAAAATGTTTAATCAGGGAATATGATCATTTTAAAGGATCGCTGCAAGTTGGTGGGAAAGATATTCGTGATATGACGCTGCATGGCGTTCGATCTGCTATTTCGTATGTTCCTCAAGACCATTTCCTATTTTCAGCAAGTATAGGGGAAAATATTGCATTTGGAAAGGCTGATGCTACATATAAAGAAATTGCATGTGCTGCTGATATTGCTTGTATTCATGATGATATTGTTCAATTTCCAGAAGGATACGATACGGTAGTAGGGGAACGAGGAGTGTCTTTATCAGGTGGGCAAAAACAAAGGATTTCTATTGCACGTGCTTTACTAACGAATGCTGAAATTTTAATTTTAGATGATTGTTTATCAGCAGTTGATGCAAAGACAGAAGAAACAATTTTAACAGCGCTGAAACGAGAAAGAGAGCAAAAAACAACGATTATTACAGCACATCGGTTAAGTGCCATTCAACATGCAAATCTTATTCTTGTTGTTGATGAAGGGAAAATTGTAGAGCGTGGTACACATGAACAACTAATGAGGCAAGAAGGTTGGTATAAAGAGATGTATGAAAGCCAGCAGTTAGAAGCGTTAGTTGAGAAGGGAGGCATATAATGGCTGAGAAAAAAAGAAGCGATTTATGGCGATTACTTTCTTATATGAAACCATATAAAGGCTTATTGTCACTAGCATTTCTATTTCTAGTTGGTGCAACTGTTACAGAAATGATGGGTCCGTTTTTAATTAAACAGTTTCTTGATGAACATTTAGTTCCCCGTAACTTTGAACAATCAGCACTTGTAACCTTATTTGTTGTATATATGATTGCTCATTTATTAAAGGTTTTATTTACGTATTTAAATTTATTATATTTCCAAAATATAGCTTTCAAAATTGTGCAAGATATGCGAGTGGAAGTGTATGAACATGTACAACGGTTGTCATTAAGCTTTTTTGACCGTACACCAATTGGTACCCTCGTATCTCGTATAACAAATGATACAGAAGCAATTAAAGATTTCTATGTGAGTGTGTTATCAACATTTGTAAAAAATGTAGTATTTTTAATTGGAATTTTAGTGGCTATGTTTTTACTTAATGTGAAACTTACATTGTTTTCTCTTTTATTAATACCAATTATGTTGACGATTATGACCATGTATCGCAGGAAAAGCTCTGTTTTTTATTTAGAACTTCGCAATCAATTAAGTATTTTAAATGCAAAGCTTAATGAATCGATTCAAGGGATGAACATTGTGCAAGTGTTTCGTCAAGAAAAACGGATGCGAAAAGAATTTGAAGAAGTGAATAATAAGCATTACAGTGCTGGGCGCCGTACGTTAAAATTAGATGCATTGTTTTTACGACCGGCAACAGATCTTGTTCATATTGTGGCGATTGCATTGGTGCTCGCATTATTTGGAATTGACGCTTTGAATAGTCCAGTTGAAGTTGGGGTATTATATGCTTTTGTTAACTATATTCATCGTTTTTTCCAACCTGTAAATGAAATGATGATGAAATTATCTTTTTTCCAACAAGCACTTGTTTCTTCATCACGTGTCTTTCATTTGATGGATGAAAAAGATTTAGCGCCTATTCAACAAGGGAATGGAGAGCCGAAAGTACATGAAGGAGAAATTGAATTTAAAGATGTTACATTTTCATACGACGGAAAACGTGATGTTTTAAAAAATGTATCTTTTCATGTAAAACCTGGGCAAACAGTTGCTTTTGTTGGGCATACCGGAAGTGGGAAAAGTACAATTATGAACTTGTTGATGCGGTTTTATGATATTAAAGCGGGTCATATTTTAATAGACGGTGTAAACTTAGAAAAGTTTGAAGAGAAGGAAATTCGAAAGAGAATTGGGCTCGTATTGCAAGATGCCTTCTTGTTTGCTGGAAATGTGAAACAAAACATTCGCATGTATAATGAAAGTATTACGGATGAAGAAATAAAAGAAGCAGCACGCTTTGTTCAAGCAAATACGTTTATTGAAAAGTTACCAGAACAGTATGATACAGAAGTAGTAGAAAGGGGAGCGGCATTCTCAAGTGGACAAAGGCAACTCATCGCGTTTGCTAGAACGATTGCGACAAATCCGAAAGTATTGGTATTAGATGAAGCAACGGCCAATATTGATACAGAAACGGAAGAGGCCATTCAAACAGCGTTGCAGCGTATGCGAAAAGGTAGAACAACAATTGCGATTGCACATCGCTTATCTACTATTCAAGATTCTGACCAAATCTTTGTTATGCATGATGGAGAAATTATAGAAAGAGGAACACATCAAGAGTTACTGAGTAAGCAAGGGTTATATTACAATATGTATTTACTTCAGAATAAAGGAAGCCTTCAGAAAGCTTTGTAGTATTAAGGTTTTGAAGGCCTCTTTTTTATTCTTTTAAAAATGATCACATTGCTGTAATTTCTGTTACGCCTCACATACTGAATTCGTAATGATATTCTGTTCTTTCAATACATACACCAACTTCTAAATCATCTCCAACTAATATAAAATCTTCATCATACAAATTATAACTTCTTTTTCTAGTGGGTTTTCTTAACTCAGTATTATTACCGATAAAATCTGTAAGTTTGTTGTTGAGAAACATTTGTACTATTGATGAATGAAAGGAATTAAGGAGCGTAGGAAGAATATCGTTTATAAAGAATAAGACGATGCTGTCAAATTATCATACTTATTAATGGAATAAATATGAATCTTAGAAACTTTAGAAGAAAATGAGATTTGGAAATAATAGCAGTTATTGTATTGCAACAGCATAGCAATCTATAAACTCTGCGTCATCTTTCTAAAAAAGGAGGGAGTATTATGCAAGCGTTGTTTAAAAGATGTATGGTGTTGATTGCTGCATTCATTTTACTGGTTACTTCTGTTGGTGGTATTGCAACTGCTGAGACCAATGCTACGCCAATTTATAGGGAGATGCTTCCACCGAAAGAAACATTCAATCCAGGAGATTGGTTTTTAGGTGAGAAGCCTCTAAATTATGATGAAAATAGGCCACCTATTGTTTTTGTGCAAGGAAGAAATGGAAGTGCGGATAGTTGGTATGGAAAAACAGTTTATCACGATGCAAACGATATGTATGATTATGCTTATCGTGCAGGATATCAAACTGTATTTGTTCAACTATATGATGCAGCTGGGAAGGGATCTGCAAGTCAGTGGGATAATGGCAAATTGTTGGCTGCAAAGCTAGAAGAGATTTATAATCATTTTGGTAAAAAAGTGAATATTGTGGCTCATAGTAAAGGTGGAATTGACACTCAAGCAGCACTCATTCAATATGGTGCGAATCGTTTTGTAGGAAAAGTCATTACACTGGCTTCGCCGCATTATGGATCAAATTTAGCGGACTTATCGTATAGTTGGTGGGCTGGTTGGCTGGCTTCATTACTCGGACAAAGAGACGATGGCACTTATTCTTTACAAACAGGTGAAATGGCACAATTTCGTTCTGTAATAGATAACAATCCAAATGTTAAATTAAATCGTTACTATACAGTTGCAGGTACAAGTTGGGGACCGGCTTTCTCTGCTCTATCTTTAGGTGGGCTATACCTTTCCGCGTATGGCTCCAATGATGGATTAGTGAATGAATGGAGTGCAAAATTACCTTATGGAACACACTTATTTACCGATTCTAGATTTGATCATGATGATATACGAAAAGGTTCGGCGGTGTTTTCTCGAATTGAACCGTATTTACGTACTTCTACCGCCACGTTCGTTCCTTATACTTCAAATAATAATGCTAGAGAACTTGTTAATGATTTAAATACTACTTCTAATCAAACCGTTTTAGGTGGAGAACTAATACAGAATAAATGGATTGATCAAACGTTTGCTGTAGATACAAAAACAGAGGGCGTTGTCTCGGTGTTAACAGCATCTTCAGAAGTGAAAATACAACTTATTTCTCCGTCGGGAAAAGTATATACAAACGAGGATAGTAAGGTCACGATAGGAGATGAAACTTCCTACTTTAAGGGTGCGTCTATTCGGACATTTAAAATAAATCGAATGGAAATAGGGGAATGGCATGTTAAACTAATGACAGCACATGCAAAAGATGCTTATATGATTGTTAGTGATTATAAACAAAAAGCACCGTTTACTTTGAAAATGCCAGGGAAAATCAAAGCTGATAAAGTTGAATTTCAATTGAAACAATCTACTAAAGAACTAGGAAAACAAGAGGATCTTTCTTTCACTGTCCGAGTTGTTGATCGAGAAGGGAATTTAGTATCGCAATCGAATCAGTTGCAAAGGTTAGATGAGGCTGCATTCACAGGCCTTTTGAATTATATTAAAAAGTCAGATGTATATAATGTGACGATTGATATTAAAGGTATTAACTCAGAAGGTAAAGCTTATACTCGTACGATTGTACGTTCGGTGTATATTGAAAAATAAAAAGTATGGAGGTATTACAGTTTAAAGCTTATTTTATGATTCAATTATTGAGTATATTCTTTTCAAAAAGATATAGGAATATGGAAAGAAAATGGATTATAGTAAATAATCAGGTCTAAATGTAGTAAGGCAAAGAATTATAAATTAAAATATATATTTACTTCAAAATATAAGAGGTCTTCAGGAAAAACTACGAGAACAAGGTTTTCCTGAAGGCTTTTTTATACTATCATATCTGATTATCGATATTTTTACTCTACTTTTAAAAATTCAATATGTATTCTATCAACTTCAATTTCAACATATTTGTTAAACCATTTGCTATATTCCGAGAGATACCCATCGCTATCTGTGAAAAGTATATCCAAATTTTACAGAGAGTTATTTTAATACGTAGTATAATAGAATAAAATGGATTTTAAAAGTTTAGGTAATATTTTACTAAGCCATAAAGGAGAAAAAAGATGGAATATGTACTTATATGTGTGATTTTAGCTTTATTAGCTGGAGTATTTGTATTGTTTTATAAGAATAAACAGTTAGAATCAGAAAACCAACAAGTGGAATTTGAAAAGACAAAGTCAATAGAAAACTATCAGAGTGAGATGGCTGCAGCTGTAGCGGATTATGAAGAAAAGCAGGAGACATTAAAAAACATAGAGCGTAAAAAGTACAATAATTTAAAAGAGAGTGCAGCTAGAGAAGTAGAAAACATGAGAGTGATGAAGAATCAATTAGCGATGCAGCATAGTAAAGAGCGTAGTGAAATGCAACAGAAACACAGTAATGAGATACATATGTTACAAGATCTAATTACAGAATTAAGAGCGTATTCTAGAAATGGTGAAGAAATGAATACGCATGAAATATTACATTATATGAAACGGGGATTTGTTCAGGAAGGAATCATAAATGAAGACGAACTACATATTATTCCAAATATATTTCTTCCCAAAGTACATAGTAGAAGAGGAAATAAAATGGGGAATACTCGAGTTGATCATATATTGTTATCGACAACCGGAATATATGTAATTGAGACAACAGAATGGCAAGGAAGAATGATACACGGATTGACGAAAGAAAATGCAGGGGTATATTCATTTATGATTGATGAGATTGGTAAGTATCAAAATGAATATGAGAAGGAAGAGACATTTGTTTTTATGAAAAAGGGAGATTCAATGACTCTCATGGTAGAAAACGTAGGAAACCCCGTTTATAAAGCAAAACATCTTTCAACAATTGTATATGATTACTTGAAAGAGGTTCATTCGCAAGCTCTAAAAGAAGAAGTTAAGCCCACTGTATATTTCGGCAATGAGACAAATGGAAGTGGAAATGAAATGATCGATCTTTCCAATGAAGTACTTCCGAGGTTGAAGGATAGAGAGCAACTTGTTACGTATTTTAGAAAGGAAAGATTGGAAGGGAAAGTACTATATACAGTGCAAGAATTACAAGGGATAAAAGAAATGATTGAATGTATGGGAGAAGTGAAGTTGTAAAAAATCTGATGTGATAAAGGTGATTTTTCATTGGGAGCGTATAGAGATTTTTTATTACGGGCAACATTGTATGTTTATGTTTTTTTATATTTGTTTATATGTATCGCTTTCATATTCATCATTGGCATGACTCATTCGTCTTATAATACTGTGAGTATTTTAGTGGTATCAATTCCGTTTATTCTTTTACTGGCTCTTCAGTGGATCGTTTTTCATTTTTCTGGTGGTAATAATAAGGGTATATTTAAAAGTATTACAATTGTGGGAGCGGTATTATTCAGTATTTGTATCGTACAACTAGGTGTAAATGAGTATAATTCAAAGTTTCAAACAGATAGATGGCTAAAAGATGAACGGAAACGAGTATATATGATAGATGATCTTCTAACGAAACATAAACTAGTGGGAAAACCTAAGAAAGAGATTGTACAATTGTTAGGAAAACCAACTGAGACAAGGCGTTTTGAGGAAATGAATCAAACTGATGAAAGCATCCGTACAGGATGCTTTTTTATTTTTTTTCAATATGCTACAAAAAGGAATCGTATATTCTTTATGGAATAAGGAATGAAAATGGCAGGGGGAGTGTATATATGGATGCATTGGAACAATTTCATAATCTTACATGCCAGATTCATGACAAGATATTACTGATATAAGGTAACAAGAATGAAAAGGAGGTAAGACGGTGAAAAAAATACCAACTGAAGCCTTAAGTAAGGAATTGATGGAAAGAGAAGGGGTTATATCTATTACAGTTAAAGAATTTGAAAAAATTGAAGTCGCTGGAGTGGTAGTATCTGGGCCAGCAGTCATTTTAATTAATCAAGATTAACAGAGTACATATAATGAATATAGAAAAATAGTGAAAAGCATCCTATGTGGATGCTTTTTTATTTGCTAAAAAAGAAATATATAAGATAATAGAGCCATTGGAGGGGAAAGAAAGTGGCTATTATTATTATTATTACAATGTTTCTAATGGGGATTTTATTAGGGTTTGTTGGAGCAGGTGGAGCTGGGTTTATTATTGCAGTGCTCACTCTCGTATTTCATGTGCCAATTCACATAGCGCTCGCGACATCATTAACAGCAATGGCATTTACAACACTTTCTGGAGTGATAAGTCATTATCGAGAAAGAAATGTTGTCATGAAAATTGGCTGTGTTGTAGGAGGATTTGGTGCGCTTGGATCATATGTTGGATCTAAAATTGGTGCTGGGATTCCTGCACAGCTCCTTCATTGGTTTACGGCTGGTATGTTATTTTTATCAGCCATATGCATGTTAGTTCGTTTGTTTTTTGTGCAAAATCAAAAAGAGTTGTCTGCTAGTTTATCAGATCAGTTATCTCCATATGTATTAGGAAAAGGAGCTATGTTAGGAATTGCAACTGGGATATTAGCAGGAGCATTTGGAATTGGTTCAGCACCTTTCATTCAACTAGGATTAATGGTATTACTAGGCTTATCAATTCATCAGTCAGTAGGGACTACAATGCTTGTTATTTTACCAATTGCAATTGGTGGAGGAGTTGGATATACTTCAGCAGGATATTTAGATTACATGTTATTAGTACAAGTTTTAATGGGAACAATGCTCGGGGCATATATAGGCGCGAAGTTTACAAATTATGCACCTCGTATTATTTTGAGGTTTTCGATGATCATGACACCTGTTTTAGCTGGATGTATGTTATTAATGGAATAAGAAATAAAGTACTGGGGGGAAGAGGTGTGTCTGCTCATTTTCATAAATTGTTATGTGTAGGTTTTTGGATTGCATTACTTATATCAGGAATATATCCAAAGGATTCTTTTACATGGGTTTTAGAGGTCGCACCTGCAGCTATTTTAGTACTCATTTTAATGATTACATATCGACGTTTTCGATTTACAACGTTCACATACGTATGGATTTGGATTCATATGTTGATATTGCTCATTGGAGGCCATTATACATATGCAGAAGTACCATTATTCAATTGGCTACGCGATGCTTATGATTTAGAAAGAAATTACTATGATCGTGTTGGGCATTTTATGCAAGGCTTTGTTCCAGCATTATTAACACGAGAAGTACTTATAAAGGTAGTTGAGATTCAAAAAAAAGGATGGCTAGAACTACTTGTAATATCAGTTTGTTTAGCATTTAGTGCATTATATGAGTTGTTAGAGTTTGCAGTTGCAAAATTAACGGGGACAGGAGCAGAAGCATTCCTTGGAACACAAGGAGATGTTTGGGACACACAGTGGGATATGACACTTGCATTAATTGGGGCGATGTTGGCAATGCTATTATTTCGTAATGTTAAAAATATAAAATGATGGATTAATATGTTTTACGTATGAATTATGTAAGTAATTCATATTTCCCATATAAAAGGATTTACTATAATATAATGAGTGTAGCGTCCGAGTATTCGACGCATTACTAGTATTATATCCCTATCCCTTTTCTAAAAATGCGAACAAGTTTTGCCCTATTCTATTCAATGTTTGATTGTATAGAAATATATTGTTCGATGCCCATTATGGAGCGTACATAATGGGGAAATCCCGATCCTTAAAGAGGATGCCCCTAATCTTCATGTGAAAATATGATCGGATGAAGAAAGCTGACCAATGTATGGTCAGCTTTCTTTTTTGTGTAAAAATAATTCTTCTGTAATTTCAGTTTGTAATAGCAGTGTTTTTCCAAAGCGGCGTTTGCATTCATCTCTTACTTTTTGAATGGCAAGTGTATGAGAAGTGGCAGACACGGTGACAGTTGCTTGCCGAGATTTTCGGTTTTCTTCACAAAAAACACACTCCACAACATATTTAGAAATCATACTCTCATCCTTCCGCTTGAATTTCTAGGAATGAGTTGTCTTTGAAGTTGATATAATCTTTCGTTACAAATTCAGCATTTTCCTCTATTTTCAAGGAGAAGAACAGGGTAAGAAAGAATATTAGGTATGGGAGGAGAGACACATGAAAAGATGGATTGGAACAGCAGCTATATGTGTAAATGAAAAAAATGAAATTTTGATGGTATTACAGGGTAAGAAAGAGGAACCGAAAAGGTGGTCAGTACCAAGTGGTGGACAAGAAGAAGGAGAAACATTAGAAGAGTGTTGTATCCGAGAAGTTGTTGTTTTTATTTTTAGAAAATTCGATAATTAAATTGATTTCAGTTTGAATTTTTGTTAAATTGATAGTTAATTAAGGCTACTAACATATTACAAGTAAAGTTGAGGCGAGTTATGGTACAATCCATTGATCGAGCAATAAGTATTATTAAGTTATTGAATTCTATAAATGACAAAGAATATTGGGCTATTTCTGATATAGCTGATAGAACACATCTCCCAGTTAGTACAGTACATAGGTTACTTAACTCTCTAATGGAGCATGGATTAGTTACGCAAGTTTCAGAAACAAAACAGTATACAACTGGACCAATGTGGATGGAAATAGGGTTACGTCAATTAGAGAAGATAGACTACAGATCTGTTGCAAGAGAAGTGATGAAGCGTTTGGCCTTTGAAGTTGAAGAAAGTGTTTACTTGAACATTCCAAATGGAACACATTCTATTATTATTGAAAGAATGGATAGCCCTTTAAAAATTCGAGTTATCGATAACTTAGGGGAACAGATTCCTCTTTCGATTGGCGCCGCAAATAAAACGATGCTTGCCAATATGAAAACAAATGAAATGGAATACATTGTAGAACAGTTACTTTCTTCTTTACCAGAACAAAAGCAAATGCTTTTTGATCAACTCGCAATGATAAGAAATGAAGGATATGCTGTGAGTTATGGTGAGAAAACAGAAGGAACAGCTTCAGTAGCTGCATCTATTATAGGATTTAATCATAAAGTAGTAGGAGCACTAAGTATTGGATTAATTAATCATCGTATTAACGATGATCGACTATCTTTTCTTATTAGTAAGGTCAAACAAGCGGCTAATGAAATATCAATAAAAATCGGCAGAACATCGGAATAATAATTTTGATAGTCTGTCGTCATTTTTTTATTCATATAGTGGAAATGAATTTCATTATGTGGAAAAATAGGGGGATTTATATGTCAAAATGGCAATCAAAAGAACAATTGGTTCAATTATTAAGCGATCTTGTTGAAATTCCTAGTATTACTGGCTCGGAAGCTGAGATTATATTGCCAGATTTTGTTGTTGGCCAACTAACGGATCTAGATTATTTCAAACAAAATTCCAATCATGTGCAAAAAAATCCGACGGGGGATGGACGATATTTTGTTACTGCTCTAGTAAAGAAAAATAATAATACAAAAAATACAGTAATTCTTGTTAGTCACTTTGATGTTGTAGATGTGCAAGATTATGGGGGGTGGAAAGCGGATGCATTTAGCCCTAAAAAATTAACATCTATGTTTTATTCTCATAAAGATGAGCTACCGAATCATGTACGTGAAGATATAGAAAAAGGGGATTGGCTATTTGGTAGAGGAACAATGGATATGAAATGTGGTCTAGCTTTGCAAATGGCAATGGTTGAGCAAGCTTGTGAAGGGAAGTTTGACGGAAATGTCCTTTTATTAGCTGTTCCAGATGAAGAAGTGAACTCTGTAGGAATGAGAGCTGCTGTTCCAAGATTATTAGATTTAGCAAAAGAACATAACCTAGAATATAAAACGGTTTTAAATTCAGAGCCTATGTTTACGCGTCATCCTGGTGATCAAAATAAGTATATTTACACGGGTTCTATTGGTAAGGTGTTACCTGGTTTCTTTTGTTATGGAAAGGAAACACATGTAGGCGAACCTTTTGCGGGATTAAATGCTAATTATATGGCTTCATTATTAACAGCTGAATTAGAATTGAATACGGAACTTTGTGATATTGTAGAAGGCGAAGTGAGCCCTCCACCAACTAATTTGTTTCAAAGAGACTTAAAGGAGGATTATTCTGTACAAATTCCTCATCGTGCAGTCACATTGTTTAATTTATTTTTACTAGAAAAAACGATGACAGATGTAATTTCGTTGTTACATCAAAAAGTAACGAAAGTAGCAGAAAAAATCGAAAACTCGTATGAGAAGCGAGCATATCGTTTTTCTAAGTATAATCCGTTCATACCGCCTAATCTTAAAGTAAATGTATTAACGTATGAAGAGTTTATCGCTTATGCAATTGAACAACATGGGCAAGAAAAAATAGCTGATATTCAATCTACTGTTATAAAAAATAGTGAAGATAAAGATGATCGTGCGGTAACAATTGATTTAGTTGATAAATTAGCTATTTTATGTAAAGAAAAGGCACCAATGATTGTGCTTTTCTTTGCCCCACCGTACTATCCAGCTGTGAGTTCACGTCACAATCCTTTAATTAAAGAAGTAGTTAGGGAAATGGAAAGATATGCTCACTACAATCATGGAATTACATTTGAAAATCAAAATTATTTTGGAGGAATTTCAGATTTAAGCTATGTAGGCTTACAGTATCCAGTTGATTCAATGAGCTCACTTGTAGAAAATATGCCATTATGGGATAAAGGCTATTCAATTCCGCTCCAGGAGTTAGAAGAGTTTGATGTTCCAGTATTAAATATGGGACCAGTAGGAAAAGATGCACATCAATGGACAGAACGTCTGGACATAAATTACGCATTTGAAACGCTATTAGATATGTTGCCTATATGTATTGAAAAATTACTTGTTTCAAATAAAATTACACAGTCATAGTTATGTTTGTGTAGGAGAGAAGGGAATTAAGAAAAGGATAGAAATTGTAGCGTTATACTACAGTTCCTATTCTTTTTCTTGTAATGATTTATTTTTATTCAAAGCCCGATTGATCGGGATAAATAAAATAAGAGTATAGTGTTGTTTAATGTAACCAGGATAAGAAAAGTGGTACAATGACTAAACTTGCGCCAGCTGTTAGAAGCATGGATAAACTTGCAATTGTACCTTCCACCGGTCCGATTTCGAATGCTTTTGAAGTACCGGTACCGTTTGCACTAGTACCTAGCATAATACCTTTCGCGATGGCGGTTTTAATACGGCATATGCGAATAAGAGAAGGGCCTAAGAGTGCTCCAGTTAGTGCTGTAAGTACAACGAATACGGCTGTTAATTGTGACATACCGCCAATCATTTCTGAGATTGCCATGGCAATTGGTGTTGTGACAATGTGCGGTGCTAAGCTATGTTCTAGTGATGAATCAATGTGAAAAGCATCTGCTAGAAGAGCTGAAGTAATAACAGATAATAATGAACCGACAATGACGTTAATTAAAATTGCACTCGCATGTTTTTTAAATAAATCAAAGTATTTATAGATGGGCCATGCAAAAGCTACGGTTGCTGGTTTTAATAGTTCAGTTAACCAATGGCCACCAGAATCGTATGTTTCATAAGATGTATCTAGTCCAAGTAATAACACGATTAAAACAATTGGACAAACGAGAAGCGGTGAAAGTATACTCCAATTCCAGCGCTGATATAGTTTCTTAGAAATCCAATATGTTAATAGTGTTAATAGTAAACAAAAAAAGCCGATCATTGTGCTGATCCTTTCCGCTTTAATAGCAGTTCTGTTAAGATTCCAGTGACGAGTGTTACACAAAGGGTACTAATCATGATAATCAAAATGAGATCGATACCATATTGTGATAATGTATCTTTGTAGCGGATAACAGCGACGGCAGAAGGAATAAAAAATAAAATAAGTTCTTTTAATAAAAAATCCGCTCCGTCTTGAATCCACTCTTTTTTCACCAAGTTAAATTTTAATGACATTAATAATAAAAAAATTCCGATAATACTTCCTGGAATTAGGAGGTGTGCCTGCTTTGTGATCCATTCACCTGTCCAAGCGAAACAAAATAATAGTAAGATTTGTCCGCTTAATTTCCACCATTTCATACAGTAACACCGCTTTCGATTTTTTTCATAAAAATTGTAAAAAGAATTAACAATTTCTACTATACGTCCTTTCAAAATATTTGTCTAATATATAAATTATATGTTATTAATTTATTATACATATTAATCGAAAAGGGGATCTCAAATGGAATTACGGCATTTGCAATATTTTGTTGTTGTAGCAGAAGAGCTACATTTTGGACGAGCAGCTGCTCGCTTACAAATGACACAGCCACCGCTAAGTCAACAAATTCAGCAATTAGAGAAAGAGATGGGAGTTACATTATTTTCAAGAACGAAGCGGAAAGTTGAGATGACAGAAGCAGGAGAGATGTTTTTAAAAGAAGTGAAAAAAGCATTTGATCAAATTGAGAAGGCAGTAGAAGTCGCGCAAAGTGCACAAAGGGGAGAAGTTGGATCACTTTCAATTGGATTTGTAGGGGCAGCGATATATGATATTTTACCGTCTATTGTTAGGGAGTATCGAAAGAAGTTTCCAAGAGTATCTGTTGCACTGCATGAATTATCGACACCGGATCAAGTTCATGCGCTCCATGATAATCGTATTGATGTTGGATTTTTACGTCCACCAATTAATACACAATTACTAGAATTAGAACCAATTCAAAAGCTTTCGTGTACACTATGTTTACCAAAAGCGCATCCATTAGCAGAGAAAGAAGAAATTCATATTGAAGATTTGCAAGATGAACCATTTGTATTTATAACAAGACCCGTTTGGCCTGCGTTATACGATACAATTTTATCGTTATGCAGGAATGCTGGATTTAGTCCACACATTGTGCAAGAGGCAACAGAGTATCAAACCGTTATGGGGCTTGTAGCTGCAGGAATTGGTATAACCGTTATTCCGGTATCGGCAAATAAGTTATATAAAACAGAAGTGGTGTACAAGGCAATATTTGATTCTAAATTTGTAGCTGAAATGTCAGTAGCATATCGGAAAACAAATAGTAATCCTGAGCTGTTAGAGTTTTTAAAAATTGCGAGAGAAAAAAAACGAATTGAAGTTGAAAATGATAAGTAAGGTGACAGAAATGTGATAAAAGAGGAGATGCTATTGTGATGCATCTCCTCTTTTTATTTCAATAATGAATAAGTAGACATGTTCATTTTCTTGAATTAATCGTTGGCGTGAGCTTTCATCTTCTATAGAGAGTGAAGATATATGATTTTTATTTGTTTTTATCCAAGCAGCAAGAACTGTTCTTTTATTATATTCTATTTTTTTAGAGCTGCTAATTTCTTCAAATGCAGACCCATTAATATTAGGTAAGCTATTTTCAGAAACAGTCATTGAACTATCGTCAATACCCATGAACCATTGCCAAGTCTCGTTGTTCGTATGTTGAAACATTTGTTGACCAACGGCTAATCTTATTTTTTTGTCTTTAAAGTCGGAAGAAGAAAACCCACCCATATCTTTTACCTTTTCTCCATTCTGGTAATATTCAATATTTGTAAATATTTCAGCTTGTTTATGAGGAATGGTAACTTCATAAAAAGAGACATGTCCTTGTTGTAAGGGTAATAATTGCAAAAGCGCAGTTTCTTTTTCTGATAAATTATATGGTTTTACAGTTGTGTACGAGTTTATATTTTGTTGGACGCCACAACTACTAAGAGAAGTACTCAATAAAATGATGCTGAGAAGTAGTGTTTTTTTCATTTAATCCCCCAATATTAATATATTAGATTTTTATGGGGATTCTTCTATTTCAATGTAACCTTAGACATAAAGTCATTTTTCTGCGACTTAAGACCTAGTAGAGACTCCGATTGTAGTTCGATGTTAAAAAAGTCATATTTTTATACACTAGTAGTATGGAATACTGGACGTTAAGAAGTAAGGTAGGGGAATCAATTATGTCTTTATTTCGGTTAGCAAAGAAAAATATACAAAACTATGCTGCCCAACGATTAAAGCAATTTATATGGATTGCAATGAGTACAATGCTATATTTTTTCATTATATCTATCCGATCTAATGAAGCGGTAATAGAAAAAATACAGCATATACCGTTTTTGTTAGCTACACTATATTATGGGGAAGTACTGTTGTTTTTGGTATGCACTGCTGTTGCATACCAAATGACAAAAAGATTTTTAAAAAATAGGAAACAAGAATTAATGTTGTATGAAACCGCCGGTATGAAAAAAAGAAAAATATTTTGTTTGTTATGTCAGGAGCAGTTTTTGATTTACGGTGGAGCGATTCTTTTTGGTTTTATTCATGGGATGCTGTTTTTGAAATTATTTACAGTGATTTTTATAAAGTTAATAGGAGTTCATGGAATAAATAGCGCACCGATTACGTTATACGCAGTATCAGTAACGACAGTGTTGATCGTTATAATCATCTTATTATCAATATGGCAATGTTATAAATTTATTCAAGAATTTAAATATGAACAATTAAATAAAGTCGAGGAAAAGGCATGAGGCATCATGTCTTTTTGTTCGTTTTACAGCAGAAAATAATCATGATACAGTGTAAAGAACTGAAAAAAGTGTTAGAGAGAAAGGTTGTATAAAATGGTAAATAAACAATCTATAGTGAGAGTAGAACAACTAACAAAGCGAATCGGCTCAAAGACATTAGTAGAAAATATAAGTTTTGAAGTAAAGAAAGGCGAAGTTGTTGGTTTATTAGGGCCAAACGGTGCCGGGAAAACAACATTAATGCGAATGATGGTTGGTATGATTCGCATGACAGAAGGTGAAGTCTGGATAGATGGTCAATCTGTAAAACAGCAATTTGAAAGTACAGCTGCAAAAATTGGTGCTGTAATCGAAAATCCAGAATTCTATCCTTTTTTAAGTGGTTATGAAAATTTGACATATTTTGGGCGTATGAATAGTAACGTTACAGAAGACCGTATTGATGAAGTTGTCCAATTACTAGGTATGGGACAGGTTATTGACCGAAAAGTAAAAGCATATTCACTTGGTATGAGGCAACGCTTAGGAATTGCACAAGCACTTATACATAACCCGGATGTACTTATTTTAGATGAACCAACAAACGGGTTAGATCCAAATGGTATCCATGAGATGCGTATGTATATAAAGAAAATTGCACATGAACAAGGAAAGGCCGTTCTTGTATCGAGTCATTTATTATCTGAAGTTGAATTAATGTGTGATCGCGTCATTATCATTCAACATGGAGAATATGTAACGACGCAAAGTATTCAACGAGATGGAAGTTTGGAAATGGAGACGATTCATATACGTGTTGATGATGTGAAGCGGGCAGCGGATCTTTTAACGTATGATGCTGTAATTCAAGATAATGAATTGATTCTTACTGTGGAAAATGAAGAAATTCCAAATGTGATTCGTACATTAACAGAAAAAAGTATTCGTATTTATCGTGTTTATGAAGAAAGAAAAACATTAGAAGAGAAGTTTTTAGAATTAACAGGAGGCAAGGATATTGTTTAATTTAGTTTATAACGAACTGTATAAAATCTTTAAGCGAAAGCGAACAATGATACCGTTTGTTGTTATTGCAATTTTAGTTATTGGTTTAGGATGGGTTTCTGTTAAATACTTTCCGTCTTTATCAGGAGATTGGAAAACAGAGTATACGGAGCGAACGGCAGAAATTGAAAAGAAACTTGGAAGTACGAAACAGGATATTATAAATCAAAAATCAGGAGATGAGCTCGTTAAAGAGTATCAGCTTAAAATGAAGCACTTAGATACGAATACACCACCTGCAGATGCTTCACCTCTAACTTTTATGAGAGATACCGGATTAATTGTTTTTCCGATTTTATTACCATTTATTCTTGTATATGCTAGTACAATTTTTGCAAATGAGTACAACTGGGGAACTTATAAATTCTTAATGATTCGCCCGGCGAATCGATTTAAAATTTTAACAGCGAAATATGTTGCGATTGTTATTTTTTCTGGATTACTATTTATATTTAATATGCTTTTCTCACTGTTATGTGGGTTTGTTATTTATAAGTTTCAACAGCCAGCATGGACGGAATTTATTGTACAAAATGGTAGTATTATTGAGCGGAATATCTTTGGTGATGTGAGCCAGTATTATCTATTAGAATGGCTACCAACTCTTGTGTATGCAGCGCTTGCTTTTATGATTTCTGTTCTAACAAGATCAAGTGGGGGTGCAATAGGTATTTCTTTATTTGTGGCATTATCTGGTGGAATCATTTTAATGCCAGCATCTAGATATGAATGGATGAAATTTTTATTACCGGCAAATACAGATTTATATGGAATATTACAACATGGAAGCGTAGTTTCAGGGATAACATTCCCATTTGCCTCTTGTATTCTGATGATTTATTTACTTGTTTTCCTAGGTATTTCCTATACTGTATTTTCAAAGCGCGATTTAACATAATAATAGATGGAAAAACCGTTAAGAAGAATGATCTTAACGGCTTTTTTATCGTAATTTGTTAATAGCTTCTTGAGCTAATAAAGCAAAATATTGTGCGCTTATAGGTAATGCTCCTTCATCTAATGTAAAAGCAGGGTGATGCCATTCTTGTGTCCCAGCCGTTCCCATAAAGACGAATGAACCAGGTATGTTTTGTTGATAAAATGAAAAATCTTCTCCTGCCATAGAAGGTTTTGGTGAAATAATTTGGAGGCCCATTACTTGAGCAATATGGGTAGATAATTCTGTAAGTTTTATATCGTTATGAACGGCAGGAGGACCTGGATACCAATGCAATTTCGTTTCAGCACCTAGTGCATCAGAAACCCCTTTAATAATACGTTCCATCAGTTCTGGTATTCTTTGGCGTGTTTCAGGTTGGAATGTACGAACGGTTCCTTCTAAAGTTGCTTTTTCAGGGATAACGTTCCATGTATTTCCTGAATGAATGTTTGTTACACTCACGACAGCGTTATGAAAAGAGCTTACATTTCGGCTTACAATTGTTTGTAGTGCCATAACAATTTGAGAAGAGGCAACAATTGGATCAACACCAGCATCAGGTACAGCTGCATGTGTTCCAACTCCTTGTATTTCAATCTCAAAACGATCAACGCCGGCCATAAGTGGTCCATCTTTTATACCAATTGTACCAACTGGTAAATCGGGCTTATTGTGCATACCAAAAATAGCTTGTACGTTTTCTAAATGACCAGCTTCTATTACTTTGCATGCTCCGTCTCCGCTTTCTTCAGCAGCTTGGAATATGAATCTAACAGTTCCGTTAAGTGAAGATTCATTTTCTTTTAATAAGTAGGCAGCGCCGAGAATAGATGCTGTGTGAAAATCATGTCCACATGCATGCATTTTACCAGGATTTTTAGAAGCATAAGATAAATTAGTTTCTTCATGTATAGGAAGAGCATCAATATCAGCACGGAGCACAATAATTGGTCCATTCTTATCACCGGAAACTTCTGCGATTACGCCAGTTTTTAAATTAGAACTAATAATTGTGATGTTAGCTTCGTTTAACCAGTTCTGTATCGCTTTTGTTGTTTCTGTTTCTTCATAAGATAGTTCTGGATATTGATGTAAATGACGGCGGATGGAGATTAGCTTCTCTGTTAATTGATTTGTGATGGGTTTCATCTATTTTGCCTTCTTTCTCAGGATAAACTTCAATTTATATTTTAAGTATATTAAAATAAAAAATCTATTCATTAGTAATTATATAGGAGTTTAGTGTTTTTAATGAATCTGTAAGAGAAAAATATCCCTTAAATTAATTTTGAAATTTTTCACATGTTATTATTTACAAGGAATTCATAAATACAAGATATACTAAAAAAGAGGTTTCTCAAATGAGAAGCCTCTTTTCGCTTATGCAGCAACTTTCTTATGTGTATGATGTTTTCGATATCGTCCGCGCATTGCATATGCAATTTGTGGAATTGCAATACCAACCAAGATAAGTGATACACCAAGCCATTGAGAAGAGAGTACCGCTTCTTTTAAAACGAATACAGACATAATTGTTGTAACAGGTAATTCGGCTGCACCAAGAATAGTGGCTAAGCCGGAACCGATTTTTGGAATTCCGATTGTAAAGGCGATTGATGGAATAACAATACTGAATGTTCCTAATCCTAAACCGTATTTCCAAAGTCCTTGTGAAATAGCCCCATTAAAAATAAATGTTGGTGGGAATACTACCATTACTAAAGTTAAAGCGCCAGCCATTAAGAGGACGCCTCTTGGTAATGAGGGCACTTCGACAGCGACCTTACCACTTACAAAAATGTAGGTTGCAAATGTAACAGCAGATAGTAAACCTAATATGATTCCAGTTGTATCGAAGTCACCTGCTGATTTTTCTAATAATCCGCTCGATAAGAATGTACCCGCAAGTAAAAAGAGAACAGAAATGACTTTTTCTCTTGACGGTAATGTTTTTGTTGCTACAGCTTCAATGATAATGCCAACCCAAACGAATTGGAATAATAGTATAATGGCAATAGATGCCGGTACAGTTTTCAGTGAAGCATAATAAAAGATACCGGTAAAACTAGCTGATGTTCCAGCGACAAATAAAATAAGCATTTGTTTAAGTGGAACGCGGTGTCTAGAAAAAAGAAGAGTAATTCCAAGTAAAATAAACCAACCGAACAAATATTGACTACCAATTACTTCTCCAAGTGAAAAACCTTCTGCGTATGCAAGTTTAACAAAGATAGCTAAAATTCCATAGCTACATGCTCCTAATAAAACTAAAAGAGAATAACGAAGCATGAAAATTCCTCCCATCCTATATATTAAGTTGTTCCAAAACGGACATATATAACTAGATGGAAGTATACAAAATTAAAAATGAAGGGTCAAATGAAAGAAAAGTGTGACATTTTATAGCGTAATAATAAAAGTATGATATTTATGCATAATCTTGAAATTTATAATTATAGAAGTATTGTAAGATAGGGAACGAGTTGTATAAAGTTATCATTTGAAAAAAATATTTTTCACAGGAAATACCTAGCGTATAGGGGGAAAGCATACAAATGATTTGTTGTTTAGAAAAAGCTTTGATATGTTAATGAATGACAGAATATATTTATAATAGAAGGAAAATGAAACCGCTTCAGAAAGAATATATAAATCTATTTTGATTTTTCGACATATAAGCCATGGTTATGGATAACAAAAGGTGACTGCTACCTGTTTTCTCTTTTTGTTTTCACTTGGCATGGGGCAGGAAAAGGATCTGACCGCTTCTATGCATGGCGGGATGCTCTCTCCCACCTAAAAAGAAGGATTTTATTTCGGTTTTTTAATTTGTATTTATATAGCAGTGTGCAGGTATTTTTTCTTATTAAAATGTTGTAAATAGTGAATTCATGAATTGTACATAGTATTTTCTTTCATTTTTGCTACAATATTGTAGAAGAGAGGAGTGAAACGATGCAAGATATTAATATTTTTTTAGCGTTTGGTGCGGGATTCTTATCATTTATTTCCCCTTGTTGCTTACCGCTTTATCCAGCATTTTTATCTTACATAACGGGAATGTCAGTTTCTGAATTAAAAGAAGAAAATGCGATGCTTCGTAAAAGAAGTATGATACATACGGCGTTTTTCTTACTTGGATTTTCAATTGTCTTTATCGCAATTGGTTTTGGTACGAGTTTTATCGGATCATTTTTCCAAGATTATAAAGATTTAATCAGACAGTTAGGGGCACTATTCATCATTGTATTTGGACTTGTAATTGTGGGGGTATTTAAACCGAAGTTTTTAATGCAAGATCGAAAATTTACATTTAAAAGTCGTCCTAGTGGTTATATTGGATCTATTTTAATTGGCTTGGCATTTGCTGCTGGTTGGACACCTTGTACAGGACCCATTTTAGTAGCTGTAATTGGACTGGCTACTACGAATTCAGAATCAGCAATGCTATATATGATTGCTTACATACTTGGGTTTGCAATACCATTTTTTATACTTTCATTTTTTATTACGAAAATGTCTTGGATTAAACGACATAGTGGAACGTTTGTGAAAGTAGGCGGATATATCATGATTGTTATGGGTATATTCTTATACTTTAATTGGATGACAAAAATTATAGCGTATTTCTCAAGTTTATTTGGTGGTTTCACCGGTTTTTAGTATTATCCTGTGAAAATGTTGGAAATACTAACAGAAAAGCATATAATGAAACTAGATTTTCATATTGCCACAAAAAAGGATGAGAAAGTATGAACATAGTTCTTTTGTCGAGTATTGTTGCCGTTTGTATGGCTGTTGGTGCGATGTTCATTCGTTTAAAAGCAGCGAAGAAACCTGCAACATTGAAAAAAATCATTCTCCCACCATTTTTTATGAGTACGGGAGCATTGATGTACATTTTTCCGGAATTTCGCCTAACGCCAGCAGAAATGTTAGAAGCAATCGGTGTAGGTTTGTTTTTCTCAATTTTTCTTATTAAAACATCTAAATTTGAAGTGCGTGGACAAGAAATTTATTTAAAACGCTCCAAAGCTTTCGTATTTATTTTAATTGGTTTGCTCGTGGTACGTATTGTCTTTAAAACATATTTAAGTCAATCGCTTGATTTAGGGCAACTAAGTGGTATGTTCTTCTTACTTGCTTTTGCAATGATTGTATCTTGGAGAATCGCAATGTATCGCTCATTCACGAAATTGCAAAAGGAAATGGAAAAAGAAGATGGATTTTATAATGAGAAAGATATGAAATTAACGTAAAAAACCTCAAGATTCCTTGAGGTTTTTTATTATGTTAACCGAGAAGTTCCCCTCCTCTAAACGAAGTGAAGGTAGGGGTAGGTCAATTAGCCAGCAGTGATTGATAACGGGAATAGTCAATTTGCTTTTCTTGTAATTTTTTAATTAAAAACTTATGATCTCGTTTTGGAGTTGCTACAATATATCCTTTAATAATTAAATCTTCAGTTATTTTCGTGGCTTTTTCTTTTAACGCTAGCTCTCCGATTTTACCAGCAATTTTAGATCTTGCGACATCGCGGAAAAGTTCAGGGACCGGACTTACAAGTTCTTCTAATAATTGTTTTTGCTCATCATCCCATAAATGCCGTGTGTGATCGATATAGTGTTGTTCCCAATCTAAAATAGACATGCCGTCTTCTTTCGGTAGGCGTTTTAAGAATTTTCGGAACATGAAATATCCACCAATAGACATAAGGCCTAGTAAAATAACAGTCCAAGTAACAATAAACCAACTAAACCATCCTTCGAGCAAGTGTATCCCCCCTTTGCGATAGCAGTTTTCCTTTACTAGTATTATAATCGGTGAAATTGACAGAAAGCAAGAACGCTTGGCCATTTTGACCAAGCGTTCTGAATTAAACGAAGTATAGTTGTTCAACACGTAATAGGCCATTATCATCTTCTAAATATTCAATAATAAGTGTGCCGACTTTACGATCTTTATCTTCAGTTGTGAAAATAGAGTAAGAAGTAAAACGTTTTGTTGATAGGCCGCTAATATGTGTAGGAAGAGAAATGTAGTCGTTATCGCGGAAAAACTCCATGAGTTCAACATCTTCAAATTGTTTTCGATCTACTGCTTGATTTGTGTAGCGACGTTGTAGTTGTTTTAAAGATTCGTTCCAAGAAATTACTTTTGTATCGTATACCATTTGTTCTATCTCCTTACTATATGTAATTATTCAGAACGTATGTTCCAATCTAGTATACCCTGTTTCTAATAAAAGAGAAAGCAAAAAATAATGTAAGCTTGGATTTCCAAGCTTACATAAAAGGCGTCCATAATCATCTCTGTTTTTTATTATAAGCTAGATAGAAATAGGAAACAAGGTAGGGAGTATTTTGTTGATAGTTTATAAAATTCCGTTTATTGTAAAAAAGAGGTTTATTTTAGTGGGAAAGGGTAAAAGAAATGACGTATATAATTTCACTTCAAGGACCAATGGCAAGCGGAAAAACAACGTTAGCAAGAAGATTAGAAAAGCATGGATTCCCAATATTGTATGAAAACCCTTATGGAATTGTAGAAAAAAGAAAAAATTTAAATTTGGATATTTACACAAAAGAGGGATTTATTACAAATCAAAGAATGTTTATTGAAGCGAAAATAAAAGAAATTCAGAATGCGCGAGGGCGTATTGTGATATTTGATCGTGGTTCAGAAGGTATTGAATTTTATACAATATATTTTCCAAAATTGATAGGGATGGATTGGGATATCGAAAACGAACTAAAAGATGAATTGTATAAATTAAGAAGATGCCGTTCAGATGCGATTTTTTATTTGGATGTTTCTAAAAAGATATTGCAAGAGAGAAAGAAGAATGATAATACGAGAAGACGCAGTACGTTTGAAAAACAGCTAGAATTAGTAGAAATAGAAAAACAATGGTATAAACAATTTCCGGTTACATATGTGAATACTGATGAAGTGACAGTAGAGGCAACAGAGGTATATTTCATGAAATGGGTGAAGGAGAAAAGCATATGAAGAAATTGCTCTTAAACAAGGGCTTTAATATAGAGTGAAAGGTCATATTAATTCAACGCTTCTAATGGTATTCTAGTAAATTCATGTGAGGAGATGAAGGCCATTATGATACTAAAAAAGTCAATCTCCTATTGGAGATCGACTTTAAAGCTTTTCTTCAAGAAAAGCATCTGTTTAGCTTAATAACTAAGACTTTATTGCATCTATAATTAACGATGGAAAAACAAGTTTATCCCCTTGATTTCGTGGATCATATTTTTTTGAACGAAAAATAACCCCATCGACTCCATCCCACTCATTGTAATGAAAATTCCCCTCTTCATCACAATATTCAAGTAATTTCACTTCGAATCCAACAGTTTCAAACATTTTCCTTAAAGTTTCATAATTATGAACTATTTTATGACTAGCTGCGGGATGGTCTTTAGGTCCAGGTCCCCCAACTTGTACACCCTCTTGGTATTCTTCATCTGGGAAAAATGCATCAGGAACGGCGCATCGAATATAACCACCATGCTTTAAAAATTCATAACATACTTTCGCCGCTTCTATGCCTTCTTCATATGATAAATGTTCCCATACATGCTCCGCTAAAATTACCGCTAAAGAATTAGGATCAAACCTTTTTATCCAATCTCCTCTTTTTAA
Organism: Bacillus sp. 95MFCvi2.1; assembly: GCF_000374965.1. NCBI lineage: Bacteria > Bacillati > Bacillota > Bacilli > Caryophanales > Bacillaceae > Bacillus > Bacillus sp. 95MFCvi2.1. The sequence continues at coordinate 62,725 of NZ_KB895695.1, forward strand.
TAAATTCAATTCTTCCTCATTTGTATGTAACCAGCCAGGATTATTATTATATTCCCCTGCACCAATTACCAGCTTAATTTCCTTTTGTTTTATAGCCAACAGTTTCACCTCTTGTATTTTTATCTATGGTTATATTTATAATGTGTAATTTTCTTCTTAGGGTATCGCCATATCAACATCAACCTAAGATAAATTTGAAGAATTTGTTATAAAGTAGATTCAAACTTATTTTGTACACCGATAAATAGCAAGTGTTTTTGGATCACGCCATACTCCACCATGAAGAGATAATTCATTTTCTATTTCAATGGTCAGCCATTCTTTCATTTCTGAATGAAGATGAATGTCATCAGGTATGTTTAAAGATGGAAACATACTAGAGATATAGTTAACGATAGGTGTAGCATGATGAAATAGAAGTGCATTATGAATAACTGTTTCCTCCACAGTTTGAAAAACAGATTGTAATAATTGTTTTCCGTTTTCTAAACAAAATGGAGAAGCTGATGGTGAATTTTCGGGTAAATCGAATGAGACTAACATTTTGTTACACATCTCATCCATACGGGGTAATGAGATTTTGGAATTTGTCGTGGCTAGGAACCTGCCTTCAGGAAAAATTACTTTATGGAATCTTTGAATTGTTTTTTCAACATCCGTCATGTGATACAGCATATGTCTTGCGATGATCCAATCATAAGAATCAGCTGGGAAAGGAAGTTTGGTAGCGTCTCCAAGTTTCCATTCAATATTTACATGTTGCTGTGCTGCATTCATAGCAGCTTCTCGCATCATAGTTGTAGATTGATCCAGACCAGTGAGATGTCCCTTATGAATGTTTTTTTTTGTAGCAGTGCAAGGAATTTCCCGTTAGCGCATCCAACCTCTAATATCTTTTCTGTTCCTTGTAATTGTAAATGCTCAATTACAACTGCATCTAAGTCTACTCGTTTTTCTTCATATTTTTTATGGGTATCAATCCGTGTTTGAAGATGATTACTTACAGCGTATTGTCTTTTTACGTCATTCATTTTTTCTGATTCCACCTTTATGCAAAATTGCTGAATAGCATGTGTTAAAACATCTGTTTTATTTAGGCCTTCATAATGAAGTGTTGCTTCAAATCTTTCTAGTAATCTTTCGTCAATTCGAAAGTGAATATCTTTTCTCTTAACCAATTTTGGGTCCCCCTTACAGCTGTTAGTGAGACTATAGCACGCTTTAGAATTTTCTGTAAATAAAGTGTGTACACAATGGTAACAGAGTATTGAAAAAATCATTCAAATAATTATTCAAATAATCGTTTAAACTATTGACGATTAAACCGTTTTCATATATTCTTAAATTAAGTAATATTCAAACAATTCACAAGAAATGAGAGAGTCACATGCTTCTTCAAGGAACACATCGAATTGGTCGTATGGCTATGTTGTTGGCGCTTGCGGACGAGAATGAAAGCCTTGTATTATCCATTCCAAAAGGTTGGAAATATTGTACTGGGAAAGTTGGTTCTATGAATTCGCAAAAGGTTGTCGCAGCAATGGAAACAGCGGCTAAAAGCAACCAAGTTATTGAAACAGACGTTTACAGAGAAACGCATGCACTTTATCATGCAATCATGGAAGCATTGTACGGAGTGACGAGAGGTCAAATTCAGTTAGCAGACGTTCTTCGTACGGTAGGTCTTCGGTTTGCAATTGTGCGCGGTACACCATACGACGGGAAAAAAGAAGGCGAATGGCTTGCTGTTGCACTTTATGGAACGATAGGTGCGCCTGTAAAAGGATCTGAGCATGAGGCGATTGGTTTAGGAATTAATCACATATGATTTGCCCATAGTCTATTAGTTAGAAGGGGGCCTTGCTTTTTGGGACAGAAGTCTGTCTTAAAAAGGTAAGGCCCCCTTTTGCTCTTTTAAGGAGGAAAAAGGATGATTACGTTAACAGGACATTCATTGACAGTAGAAGAAATGAAACGTTTGTTGTTTGAAGGGGAAGGGGTAACAGCTTGCCCAAACAGCATGAAAAAAGTGGCTGAGTGCCGTGAAGTTGTAGAAAAAATCGTAGAGGATGGAAAAGTTGTTTACGGTATTACAACTGGGTTTGGAAAGTTTAGTGATGTACTCATTCAGAAAGATGATGTAAAGGCACTTCAACATAACTTAATTCAATCACATGCATGCGGAATTGGCGATCCATTCCCTGAAGAAGTATCGCGAGGAATGTTGATTTTACGCGCTAATACGATGTTAAAAGGTGTATCTGGTGTTCGGCCACTTGTTGTAAATAGGCTGTTAGAGTTTGTAAATCGTAAAATTCATCCAGTTGTCCCGCAGCAAGGTTCATTAGGCGCGAGCGGTGATTTAGCTCCATTATCCCATCTTGCTCTTGTTCTATTGGGAGAAGGTGAAGTGTTCTATAAGGGGAAACGTGTTCATGCGTTGGTAGCTCTGACAGAAGAAGGACTAGAGCCAATCGAATTAGAAGCGAAAGAAGGGCTTGCGTTAATCAATGGTACGCAAGCGATGACAGCGCAAGGAATCCTTTCTTATATCGAAGCTGAAGCGATTGCTTATCAATCAGAATTAATTGCTTCAATGACAATTGAAGGATTGCACGGCATTATCGATGCATTTGATGAAAATGTGCATAAAGCACGTGGATATAAAGAACAAGTGGAAGTTGCAAAGCGTATTCGCGATGTACTTCAAGATAGTAAACTTGTAACAAAGCAAGGGGAGCTTCGTGTACAAGATGCATACTCACTTCGCTGTATCCCGCAGGTACATGGTGCTTCTTGGCAAGTTTTAAATTATGTTAAAGAAAAATTAGAAATTGAAATGAATGCAGCAACAGATAATCCACTTATTTTTGATGGAGGAGAAAAAGTAATTTCTGGTGGGAACTTCCACGGACAACCAATTGCGTTTGCAATGGACTTTTTGAAGGTCGGGATGGCAGAACTTGCGAATATTTCTGAACGCCGTATTGAACGTCTTGTGAACCCGCAGTTAAATGATTTACCACCATTTTTAAGCCCGGAGCCAGGGCTCCAGTCTGGTGCAATGATTATGCAATATGCGGCAGCTTCACTTGTTTCAGAAAATAAAACGCTAGCTCATCCAGCAAGTGTTGATTCGATTCCATCATCAGCTAACCAAGAAGATCATGTAAGTATGGGAACAATTGCTTCACGTCATGCACATCAAATCATTCAAAATGTAAGACGCGTTCTTGCAATTGAAATGATTTGTGCAATGCAAGCGGCGGAATATCGTGGTATTGAAGAGATGAGTACAGTAACGAAAGCATTTTATCACCAAGGACGTCAGCAAGTACCGTCAATTACAAATGACCGTATTTTCTCAACAGATATTGAAAATATTGCACAGTGGTTAAAAACAAGTCGCTTTACATTAGAACGATTGGATGCAAATGCAACACTATAAAAAGGGAAAAGGGAGAGATTAAAATGGAAAACGTAAAACAAACAATTCGCGCGCCAAGAGGAACAGAATTACAAACTAAGGGCTGGATTCAAGAAGCAGCTCTCCGTATGTTAATGAATAATTTAGATCCTGAAGTAGCTGAAAAGCCAGAAGAATTAGTTGTATATGGCGGCATTGGTCGTGCAGCTCGTAACTGGGATAGCTATCATGCAATTGTTGATTCGTTAAAAACATTAGAGAGTGATGAAACATTACTTGTTCAATCTGGTAAACCAGTTGCAATTTTTAAATCACATGAAGATGCACCACGCGTTCTTCTAGCAAATTCAAACTTAGTACCAAAGTGGGCAAATTGGGATCACTTCCGTGAACTTGAGAAAAAGGGTCTTATGATGTATGGACAAATGACAGCTGGTAGCTGGATTTATATTGGCACACAAGGAATTTTACAAGGAACATATGAAACGTTTGGAGAGGCGGCACGCCAACATTTTGGTGGCTCATTAAAAGGTACATTAACACTTACAGCTGGTTTAGGTGGTATGGGTGGTGCACAACCTCTTGCTGTTACGATGAACGGTGGAGTAGTCATTGCTATTGATGTAGATAAGCGCAGCATCGATCGCCGTATTGAAAAAAGGTATTGTGATATGTACACAGAATCTTTAGAAGAGGCACTAGCTGTTGCGAAAGAATATAAAGAGAAGAAAGAACCAATTTCAATTGGACTATTAGGAAATGCCGCAGAAATTTTACCAGAGCTTGTGAAACGTGATATTACACCAGACTTAGTGACAGATCAAACGTCTGCACATGATCCATTAAATGGTTATGTTCCAGTAAGCTATTCATTAGAAGAAGCGGCGAAACTTCGTGAAGAAGATCCAGAACGCTACGTACAATTATCAAAAGAAAGCATGAAAAAACATGTAGAAGCAATGCTTGCAATGCAACAAAAAGGTGCAATTACATTTGATTATGGTAATAACATTCGCCAAGTTGCTTTCGATGAGGGGTTAAAAAATGCATTTGATTTCCCAGGATTCGTTCCAGCGTTTATTCGTCCATTATTCTGTGAAGGAAAAGGACCATTCCGCTGGGTAGCACTTTCTGGTGATCCAGAAGATATTTATAAAACAGATGAAGTAATTTTACGTGAATTTGCTGATAATGAGCATTTATGTAACTGGATTCGTATGGCACGTCAGCAAGTTGAGTTCCAAGGTCTTCCATCACGTATTTGTTGGCTTGGTTACGGAGAGCGTGCAAAATTCGGGCGTATTATCAATGAAATGGTTGCAAACGGTGAATTATCAGCACCAATCGTTATCGGTCGTGACCATTTAGATTGTGGATCTGTAGCTTCACCGAACCGTGAAACAGAAGCAATGAAAGATGGCAGTGATGCAGTAGCGGATTGGCCAATTTTAAATGCATTAATCAATAGTGTTAATGGTGCAAGCTGGGTATCTGTTCACCACGGTGGTGGCGTTGGTATGGGGTATTCACTTCACGCTGGAATGGTTATTGTTGCAGACGGAACAGAAGCAGCGGGAAAACGCATTGAACGTGTATTAACTTCTGATCCTGGAATGGGAGTTGTTCGCCACGTTGACGCAGGGTATGACTTAGCTGTTGAAACAGCAAAAGAAAAAGGCGTTAACATTCCAATGATGAAATAAGGAGGAAGAAACATGCTGGACATTTTACTAACGAATATCGGTCAATTGCTAACAATGGATCAAGAAGATGGCTTGTTAAGACAGGAAGCGATGAACACGCTTCCTGTTATCGAAAATGGTGCAGTGGGTATTGAAAATGGTATTGTTACTTTCATTGGCACAGCGGAAGAAGCAAAAGGGTTGCAAGCAAAAGAAACCATCGATTGCGAAGGGAAAATGGTTTCTCCAGGGCTTGTTGATCCGCATACGCACCTTGTATTTGGTGGATCTCGTGAAAATGAAATTGCTCTTAAATTACAGGGAGTGCCGTATTTAGAAATTTTAGAACAAGGCGGCGGTATTCTTTCAACTGTGAATGCAACAAAACAAGCGTCGAAAGAAGAGCTCGTACAAAAGGCGAAGTTTCATTTAGATCGCATGTTGTCATTTGGTGTTACGACAGTGGAAGCAAAGAGTGGCTATGGATTGGACGATGAAACAGAGTGGAAACAATTAGAAGCGACGGCACAATTGCAAAAAGAGCATCCAATTGATTTAGTTTCAACATTCTTAGGAGCACATGCAGTTCCAAAAGAGTATAAAGGAAAATCAAAAGAGTTTTTACAATGGATGTTAGAGTTATTACCAGAGATGAAAGAAAAACAATTAGCTGAGTTTGTTGATATTTTCTGTGAAACAGGGGTATTCTCTGTAGAAGAATCGAAAGACTTTTTATTAAAAGCAAAAGAACTTGGATTTGATGTGAAGATTCATGCAGATGAAATTGATCCACTTGGCGGTGCAGAAGCTGCCGCAGAAATTGGTGCGGCATCAGCGGACCATTTAGTTGGAGCATCAGATAAAGGGATTGAAATGCTAGCGAATTCCAATACAGTTGCAACGTTACTCCCAGGAACGACTTTCTACTTAAATAAAGAAAGCTTTGCACGTGGGCGTAAAATGATTGATGAAGGTGTAGCGGTTGCGTTAGCGACAGATTTTAATCCAGGTAGTTGCCCAACTGAAAATATCCAACTTATTATGAGCATTGCGATGTTGAAATTGAAAATGACACCAGAAGAAGTCTGGAATGCTGTAACAGTTAACTCAGCGTATGCGATCAATCGCGGCGATGTTGCTGGGAAAATTCGTGTTGGACGTAAGGCTGACCTAGTTTTATGGGATGCATATAATTATGCGTATGTACCCTATCATTATGGTGTGAGTCATGTAAATACAGTATGGAAGAATGGTAATCTTGCATATACAAGAGGTGACAAAACGTGGAGCAAGGCCACTATTTAAAGAAAAATGCAAAGTTTATTGATCGTGAAGTAACGAAATGGAGTGATATGATTAAAGGCTGGGAAGAGGGAGAAGAAATCTTTGGTGCAGCATTAATTGGCGCACCGCTTTCTAAGCCGTCTATTAGTCATTCTGGTGCATGTTTTGCGCCGAAAACCATTCGCGCAATGCTAGATGCATATAGCACATATGCGATTACAGAAGAGCATGATATGAAAGAAAGTGTCTTGTATGATTGTGGTGATATTACCATGCATGTTACAGACATAAAAGAAAGTCATGCTCGTATTGCTAAAACGCTCGGCAGTTTGACGAAATTGAATCCACAAATGGTACCAATTATTCTTGGAGGAGATCATTCCATTAGTTTTCCTAGTATAAGTGGTTTTGCAAGTAGTAAAGGGAAAGTTGGCATTATTCAATTCGATGCACATCATGATTTGCGTAATTTAGAAGACGGAGGACCGTCTAATGGAACACCATTTCGTAGCTTACTAGAGAATGATGTGATTACAGGAAAACAGCTTGTTCAAATTGGTATTCGTAATTTTTCCAATGCTCGTACGTATCATGAGTATGCAAAAGAACATGGTGTCACAGTATATACAATGAAACATGTTCACGAGGTAGCGATTAAAGATATCATTACAGAAAGCATTGAGAGTTTACGTAGACAAGGAGTTACAGCTATTTATGTTTCTGTCGATATGGACGTATTAGATCAAGCATTTGCCCCAGGTTGTCCAGCAATTGGCCCAGGTGGTATGGATAGTACGACTTTACTCGATGCGATTACGACACTTGGTCAAGAACCACTTGTTCAGGGTATGGACATTGTAGAAATTGACCCAACACTTGATTTTCGGGATATGACGAGTCGTGTAGCTGCACAAGTTATTATGAGTTTCCTATTAGCAAGGGAAGCGGTTAGTAAGCAGGTTAGTATATAGGAAAAAAAGTCTTTCCTAATCTGTAATAGTTAAGATAAGTGATAGCATATGAAGGTTTTTAAAGCTAATACCTTGTCTATCCTGTTGCACATTATATTAAAATGGTACATCACTCTTATATGTAGTGGTGTACTTTTTGTTTTATAAGATTTCTAAATGACCTCATTTCCTATAATAGTAACACAAACTAGTTAAGTATTTATAAGAACTCTTGCAAGGATGGGAATAAAAGTATGTCAAAAAATAGAAGTACCACACAAGAAAAGATACAAGAGTAAACTGGTTTTGTATAAGGAAAAACGAATCTACGTTTTAACCGAGATTTCAGAATGCAAGTAGACAAAGAACAATAATCACCATATACATCCCTTGATTAATATAATGCATTATTTAGGTGGTGAATTAGACTTTTGAACCCGAAATGCATAGAGGTTTCTGATGAAGGAATTGTAGAATAAAAAGGATAGTGTTTTTCGCAAATTGAACTTTGTTTTGCTAGTAATGGAAGTTGTTTTTATTGAATTATTATTATTATTTCTCAATCTTATTTTTTAAGAGGAAATAAGTTGACGCAAAAAATAATTTTATGATATTATAAAAATTTTGCTAAAAAAATAAATGTATGTTAAGCTTGAGAAGGTTACCATATATGGAGGTGGATTATTTGTTTCAAATTGGCGATAATATTGTTTATCCAATGCAAGGAGCAGGTATAATTAAAGCCATAGAAGAAAAGGAAATCTCAGGAGAAAAACAACAGTATTATGTCATAAAAATGTCGGCCAGTAATATGGAAGTAATGATTCCTACGGGAAAAATATTGAGTTCAAATATACGACCAGTTACGGATATAACGGCATTAACACACATCATAGATATTTTTCAGCATGGAGAATCAGATAGATTACTTACGTGGAAACAAAGGTATAAAGTGAACACAGATAAAATAAAAACGGGTAAAATACAAGAAGGTGCTGAAGTTGTACGTGATTTAATGCGTATGCAGAAAGAAAAAGCACTTAATGCAAGCGAAAAGAAAATGTTAGATAACGCACATGAATTTTTGATTAGTGAACTGGGATTGATTAAAGGTATCACAGAAAATCAAATGAAAAGCTTTTGTTAAGGTTCATTATAGATAATGTATTACATCCCAAAAAAAGATTTTGAATTTTTTGGGAATATAATTATAAAGAATCAATCATTTCAAAGACATTCAACTCTTTCAAACCACTTTTAGAGCATTAACCTCTTTTGTTATTTCTACAATCTAATCCATTTTTATTTTTTAATTTCTTTTACGAATGTTCGAAATTTTATTAAATGACTCGATAAAATAGTTACTTGATTTTTGTAATCCTGATTCACACTGGCACGGACAAGGAGCCGTAAGGATGAAAGAGAGGTAGGGCTTTCATTGTTTTAGGTATATATAAGTTATTATTTCTAGAAGAATAATTAATCAATCTCACTTCTATCGTTAAGAATTTTTCACATCTGAGGAGATAGTAATTATTTATCTTCTTTGCGTAAAAAAGATAAATAAATTGCTAGCGTCATATGGTCAACTATAAAAATGGTTTCCTAATTAGGAAACCATTTTTAATTTTATCTACATAACAATAATCAATTGAGAAGTAAAAAAGGAGTACAGCTATGGAGAAATGGGTATTATCGATGTTTAATATACGGATATTCTACAATAAGGGCGTGTAAATTGACGTTGTTATATAGGAGGAATTATGATGCGTGTATAGTTAGTTTTTTAATGATTTATTGAAATAATATTGAATTAAGGGGGAAACAGGATGGTAAGTTCAAATAGTAAAGCAGCAAGTATATATGAAGGCACGAATATAAACAATTGGGGATCTTTTCAAAATATTGAAGAGACAAAGCTGTTTAATCCAATTCAAATGGGTGCTTGGTCTCTTCGGAATCGCGTGGCAATGGCACCGATGACGCGTTGTTTTGCTAATGATGAAACAGGAGTAGTTGGAGCTGACGTAGTCCAGTATTACCGTAAACGTGCGGCAGATGGTGTTGGTCTAATTATTACGGAAGGAATTATAATTAGCCCAAGAGCGAAGGGGAATCCAGGTGTCCCAGGTATTTATACCGGGGAGCAAATTGATTCTTGGAAGTTAGTAACAGATGCAGTACATAAAGAAGGTGGAACAATTATTGCGCAAATATGGCATGTAGGACGTATGAGCCATCATGAACTAACAGGTGGATTCTTACCACAAGCACCTTCTGCGATTGCTGCTCAAGGAAATGTCCCACGTTTTCGGAAGCCTTTTGATAAGCCAGAAGCGATGACGATAGAAGAAATTCAAGAGACTATCGAACAGTATGCGCAAGCTGCTAGGAATGCGATAGAAGCAGGCTTCGATGGGGTAGAAATTCATGGGGCACATGGGTATTTAATTGATCAATTCGCTTATGAATTTGCGAATCATCGAAAGGATCAATATGGCGGTGACTTAAAACAAAGGTTAACGTTTATGAAAGAAGTATTACAAGCTGTTATAAGCGCAGTTGGTGCAGATAAAACACTTATTCGTTTTTCTGCATTTAAAGGTGATAATCCAAGCTATATGTGGGAAGATCCTGAAGAGGCAATTCAAACTTTCGTAGAGATGTTCCATGAAGTAGGACTAACGATGATCCACCCTTCCACAATGAATTATATGCAAGTTATAGCTGACGGAAAAAACTTACATCAATTAGTTCGTAAATATTGGAATGGTATAATTGTAGGAGTGGGGAATTTAAATCCAAAAGAGGCAGAAGAGGCACTACAAGAAGGAACAATTGATGTAGCAGCATTTGGTAGACCATTGATTTCTAATCCGGATTTTGTTCATCGTGTTAAACGCGGGGAAAGTTTAGAGGAATACGATGCAAAACAGCATCTTGCTACATTGATATGAATAATAATAAAAGAAGAGCACATAAGGTGTTCTTCTTTTATTATGTAGGCAAAAAATATAAGAGAATGGCATGATAGGGGGGAAGCGAAAATGAATGAAACGCTACTCGTTATTATTAGTATATTATTATTGTTAATCTTGCTGTTCATTATCTTTTTTATGGCTACATTTTTTATTAAGAAACGAACACATCATTCTATATTGAAACTCCATCCGTATCTAGGAAGGATGCGTTTTTTACTGGAGAAGATAGGGCCTGAATTTCGGCAATATTGGTTTGATAATGATACAGATGGAAAACCTTTTTCACGTTATGATTTTCAAAGTGTAATGTTTTTAGCAAAATATCGATCTGAAGTTCTAGGTTTTGGCTCGAAACGGGATTTTGATGCATCTGGATATTATATTGCAAACACTCTATTTCCAGTTCTTACAGAAGAACTCAATGTGGACCTTTCTGAAGAGCGTGCTGCAAAAAAATATGTAATTCATAAAGAAGGTGTGTTTTCTAGAAAAGAAAAATTAACTGCAGATGAAACAAATCTTTGGCTATATGAAGAAGATGATGCAATTGTAGTTGGAGAGAATCGTAAATTTCCATGGAAAATATATGGAATGTTTGGGGCATCTGCTACTTCTTATGGTGCAATTGGTGAAAATTATATTTTATCTACAGGATATGGATCAAAAATGGCAGGGGGGTCATGGATTAATACAGGTGAGGGTGGTGTAATTCCAGAGCATATACAAACAGGTGCAAATATTATTGCTCAAATCGGTCCAGGTTTATTTGGATACCGTGATGAAGAGGGGAATTTTTCAATGGATGAGTTCGTAGTTAAAGCTAAAGAGCCGAATATTAAAGCATTCGAACTGAAATTTGGGCAAGGTGCAAAAATACGCGGTGGACATTTAGAGGGACAAAAAGTGAATCGGAAAATAGCTGCTGTTCGAAAAGTAAAAGAAGGGGAAACGATAAATTCGCCAAATCGTTTTGCGTTTTTACATTATGCTAAAGACGCCTTACGTTTTATTCATGATTTGCAAGAAAAAGGTGGTAAACCAGTTGGAATGAAAATAGTTATCGGGCAACAAAAACCGCTAGAAGAGTTATTACAAACGATGAAGGAATTAAATATTTATCCAGATTTTATTACAATTGATGGCTCGGAAGGAGGTTCTGGTGCCACTTATAAATCGATGGCAGATAGTATGGGGATACCACTTATACCAGCACTCATTACGTTTGTTGATACAGCCTGTCGTTTTAATGTTCGAGATAAGTTGAAAGTTTTTGCATCGGGAAAATTAGTAACACCCGATAAAGTAGCAATAGCCTTAGCAATTGGTGCCGATGCAGTAAATTCTGCGCGCGGATTTATGATGGCAAGTGGATGTATTATGGCACTTCAGTGTCATTCCGGACAATGTCCTTCGGGGGTTGCGACAACGAATCCACATTATCAAAAAGCATTAGACCACAATGAAAAAAAGTGGCGCGTGATGAATTATATTGTGAGCATGAGATATAGTTTGTTTGAATTATCAGCAGCGGCAGGGGTGAAAAGTCCACGGCATTTAACAAGGGATCACATTGTATTTAAAGATGAAACAGGTAGAGTTATTCCGTTATCGAAATTATTTCCAGTAGTAGGTGAAAAGTGAGAGAAATAGCGCGAAACATTAGATCGTTGGTGTTGTGGCAGTCATTGCTTGGGTATAAATTCCAAGTCTAAAAGAAATGATGTATAAAATGGTACCAGGATTTTCGTCAAGTTTACTAGCTATGATAATAGTCAGCTTGCTAACAAATGAATTTGAAAAAGTTGTACATCACGAATTTGATGAGATGTAAACAATACTGGAGCAAGCGACAGAATAAAATATTAGTAAATTACTATAAAAAGAGTAAATAGAAAGATCTATTTACTCTTTTTCCATTTCGTTATTATTTGGTAGCGGTGAGATGGGTAATCGAATATCTACAGTTGTTCCTTTATTTAACTCACTTGAGATTTGAAGTTTACCGTAATGTTCTTCGATTATTTTGTAGCACATCATTAAGCCTAATCCAGTTCCTTTTTCTTTCAAACTATAAAAAGGTTCTCCTAAACGAGAAATACGATCTTCTGGAATGCCACACCCCTCATCTATAATACGGATTAAAATGAAATTCTCATCTACTTGCTTTGTTTGGATGAAAATATTTCCTCCGCGAGGCATGGCTTCAATCGCATTTTTAAGTACATTAATAAAGACTTGCTTTAGTTGATTACCATCACATTGAATTTCTGGCATAGTCGAAAGATGATCCATAATAATATGTGTACTATGCATGATGGCGGTAGGTAAAATAAAGGTTACTACTTCTTCAATTAATGATTGGATTTGGTGAGAATGAATAGATAACACTTGTGGCTTAGACATTGCCATAAATTGACTTGTAATGGATTCCATTTGTGAAATTTCGCTTAGCATAACATCTATATACCATTTGTTTTGTTCGCTAATATCGGGTTGCAATAATGTTAAGAATCCCTTTAAGGCCGTTAACGGGTTGCGGATTTCATGAGCGATTCCTGCTGTTAGTTGTCCGACTACTGCTAATTTTTCAGATTTTCGTAGTAATTTTTCTGTTTTCTTTAATTCAGTAACATCCCTGCCCATAACAATAAGGCCTTTTCGTGAGCCATCAGGATGGAAGAGTGGAACTTTTGAAAGATCCAAGATAAGGTTGGACGTACTTTTATGAATAATAAATTCTTCGCCATGAATAATTTTTTTTTGTTGCCATGCGAGTTCATCAATTTGTTCACAATGTAAAAATGCTTCGCGGTACGCTTCATTATATTGAACGAGTTCACTATCTTTTTTTCCGTGATAAGGAACATCATGAAAATCAAAGCAAGAAAGTGCGTAATCATTTGCTTCAAGCCAGCGCCCTTCATGATCTTTAAAGATGACAAAGGCAGGCATTGAGTCCATCAATGTGCGCAATCGTTTTTCGCTCTCTTTTAACATTTTTTCGATTCTTTCAGATTTCTCGAGTGGCTTCATAATTGCATATACACCTGAGAGATGCTTTTGAATAAAAATAGGGACTAATTTTGTAACTACATCTATTTGATATCCATCTTTATGGTGGATAGAAAGTATGTATTCCTCTTGATTATCAGCTGTAGTATTTTTTATAAATTGCAGTACTTGATCAGAAATATGTGCTTCTATAATAGAAGTAATTGTTTTTCTTTCTAATTCCTCTGAAGTATATCCCAATATTTTTTCCGCAGAGGGATTAATATGTAATATGATTCCTTGTAAGTTCAATGAAATAATACCATCAGGATTATGTTCAAAAAGAGATGCGTACATTTCTGTTAAAGTACAATTTTGAATATGATTTCGCAAACGGCGGGGTATAGCCGAATGACGATTTTTTTGAATAGATGAGAACTTTTTCCGACTCATAATTTTTCCTCCGTGCAACTAGCATCTAAAACAGATTCAATACCTATTATAAATATAATATATGAAAAACATTATATATTTCTATAAAAAACAAATTTACAGAATAATGTGCATTTTCATTCTTTTCGATTAAGTTGTTATTAAAACACCTTCTTCATTATAGAACAAATGATATGCCTGTGGCTGTTAAGTAAATCTTATGGAGTTTTATAAAATTTATATAAGTTATTTTTAAAGCAGTATACTATAAAATGAAAATATAAAGGAGGAGAGAGATATGGCAGGTTATATTCAAGGGATTGACCATGTACAAGTAGCAGCACCTGTAGGGTGTGAAGAAGAGGCAAGAGACTTTTATGGATATAAAATAGGTTTAGAAGAAATTCCGAAACCAGAAGAATTAAGAAAACGTGGCGGTTGTTGGTTTCGTTGTGGAAATCAAGAAATTCATATAGGAGTTGAACAAACTTTTTCTCCGGCTAAAAAAGCGCATCCAGCTTTTTATGTTCAGGGGATCGATGAATTTAAGGGAAAACTAATCGGGCAAGGGATTCAAGTCATAGATGATTATGCTCGTCCAGATATAATTAGATTTTATGTTTCAGATCCATTTGGGAATAGACTAGAATTTATGGAGAATAAATAAAAAACTAGGTGGAACTTCACCTAGTTTTTTAACCTCTCCTAAATAACCCTAATACTTCAACAGTCTCCGTAATATTAACGAATGCTTGTGGATCAATTTCAGAAATGGCTAGTTTCATATCAGCAAGCTCTTCACGTGAAACAACAGTCATAAGTACACGTTTTTTCTCACTTGAATACGCACCTTCACCATCAAGAAGTGTAATTCCTCGCACAACAGTTGAAAGGAGTTTCTTTTTCATTTCTTCAGCTTGATTTGTTACAATCATAAGTGTAACTTTACGATGTTTCGTATGAATAGCATCAATTACTTTACCTGTTACATAGATTGAAAGTAAACTCGTTAATGCTACATCCCAATCAAAGAAAAATCCAGCAATGACAACAACGACTGTATTTAAAATAATGAGGAGTCCACCAAGTTTAATATCTTTTTTGCGAGATAGTAGCATACCGATAATATCAAATCCACCTGTGGAACCATGACAATTAAAGACAAGGCCAATTCCTGCCCCTGCAATTACGCCGCCAAATATGGAAGAAAGAAGGGGATCTTTTGCGACGATTTGTACTGGAATCCAGTATAATGCTGCAGATAATACTACAACAGAGACAACTGTATTAAAAATTACTTTTTTTCCAAGACCTATGTACCCTAAAATAAGAATAGGTAAGTTTAATGCAAAGTTAATAATTCCTGTGTTTACAGGGGTTACAATTCCTAAGATAATAGCAATTCCACCAATTCCACTACTCAAAATCTTGTGGGGGATAAGGAAAAGATTAAAGGCAACTGCAATAATGATAGAACCAATGATAACTCCAAGAAATCTGACCATCTTTTTCCCGTCCTTCACTAAAAAATCATATTATTTCAAGATTATATATGAAATTGAAAGTATTAGGGGAAAACAGTTTATTTTGGGAAGTTAGACTGATTCGAAAAATCAAATTATTTTTACATATTGCATTAAAGGGGTGTAAAAATATGAAAATTCAAATGTATCAACAGAAAAGTCCTTTGAAGCAGGAGTGTGAGGATTCGTTTTTTTGTAATGAAGGATTGAAAATCTATGGTGTATGCGATGGTGCAACGCCACTTGTCCCGTTTCAAGATGAAGAGGGGCATAATGGAGCATATCTAGCTTCAAACGTGTTTGCAAGTCATTTTACATCGCTAAAAGAAGTGACAAGTTTGCAAAAAGCAATTGCAAGCGCAAACGAAGTGTTACAAGAAAAAATGATAGATTATGAGATTGATATAACAAAGAAAGATCATGTATGGTGTACATGTATTGCTGTAGTTCGTATAAAGGATAGAAGCATTCAATATGCTCAACTTGGTGACTGTATGATTGTTGTTACATTGCGTGATGAAACCATAAAGGTGTTAACAAAAGATACAGTGAAAGGAATTAGTGCACGAGCGAAAAGAAAGCGTGAAGAAGATAGGAAAAAGGGACTTCTTGTACCGGAAGAATATATATTTAATGACATTAGGCAGCAACTAAAATATAATCGTTATCTTGCCAATATGCCAAATGGGTATTCAGTAGCAAATGGGATGTCGGAAGCAATTACTTGGATCCAACAAGGAGAATTTCCACTTTCTGAAATGAAAGGAATATTTATTTGTTCGGATGGATTATTTCACCCAGACTGGTCACTTGAGCAAACAGTACAATATGTAAGCATGCATGGTATAAAAGAATATGTTTCTATAATAGAAGAATTAGAAGAACAAAAACGGATTCGACCAGATGATAAAACGATAATCATGATTGAGTTGTAAAGGAGGATCCTGAATGGAATTTAAGCAAGCAAAACTGACGTTTCAAGATGAATTGCAGCCTTTACAAAACGTAACAAAACTCATCATTCATCACACTGCTGAAGATGGATGGGATGTGTATAAAACACATGAATTCCATCAAAAGGTACGAGGATGGAGTGGCATCGGATATAATTATTTTATTGAAGAAGATGGGACGGTGTTTGAAGGTAGAGGATTATACATTGGAGCCCATGCAAAAGGATATAATAGCAAAACGATAGGGATTTGTATGACAGGTAATTTTGATAAATATGATCCGACTTTAGCGCAAATCGATTCTTTACATTCACTATGTAAGTGGTTTATGAAGAAGTTTTCTATATGTGAAGAACATATACTTGGTCATCGGGAATTAGAAGGTGTCACAAAAACTTGCCCAGGAACACGTTTTTCTATGGTAGAGTTAAGGAAAACATTATCTCAAATATAGAGGAGAAGAGGATTCATGATGAATGTAAAAATACCAAATGAAAAGAAAGATGAGCTTGTAGAACAAATTCAGAGGTTTTTTGAAGAAGAAGACTTAGATACAATCGGACGTTTTCAAGCAGAGCGTTTAATAGAAGAAATGATAAAATTACTTGGACCATATGCATATAACCAAGCGATTGGAGATGCGAGAAAGTTAATTACAGATAAGTTGTCGAACATAGAAGAGGATTTATACGTGCTAGAAAAACAGGATGGTAAATAAAACGGGCCTTAAATAGGCTCGTTTTATTTATGTTCATGTACTTTCTCTGTTACATTACCCACAGTATGCTTCACGGTGCCTTTTATCTTATCCCATTTACCTGTAGCTTGTAATTCCTTATTGTCAGTTACTTTCCCAACAACTTCTTTTACTTCACCTTTTACTGTATTAAAGGAAGGCCCGGAAATAATTTTTGATGAAAATGCAGTCGCATTTTCAAATTGCTTGATATCTACTTGCATTGGATTTTTTTCCATTGTTTGCAAAGCTAATAATCTAGCGGATAACATGTTGATTTCTGCTTGTTCGATTACTTTTGCTGAATGAAGTGTAATAGTAGAGTTCAATATTTTACCTCCAAAAAATAATGTAATATGTATTTACAATGTATGAATACGACCCTAAGGTTATTTTTCCTTTTAAAATTTAGGAGAAGTAGGATTTTTTATGGAAGGAAATTGGAAGATTGCTGTCGAAGGGAGTAGAAACAGAACGAAGGTGGTGCTCTCATGCGAAAGAAAGAGATACATACATGCTCTTATTGTGGCTCTAGCAATATTGGGGAAGGTGAGTTTGTTGGATATGCGCAAATAAGAAAAAAAGAAACGATGTTTACGTCTTCTCCAGTAGATGCTTATATTTGTACGGATTGTGGAAGTATACTTTTGTTGAAAGTGCGAAATTATCAAAAGTTCAAGCAGAAACCAATATAAATAGAAGAAAAGCATTCATATCCAATGCCTTATACAAATCGATTAATATTATGTCTGATACATATACGAGATATTCTTGATATATTCGAATATAATTCAAAAAAATAATTAAAAATGATGTATTTGTAAAAAGAACATGTCGTGATATGAAGAGGTATGCGATTTTGTGTGATACATATGTTCAAAAAGACAGAGAGTGGTTTATAAAGGAGTCACTCTCTGTTTTCTATGAGAGGTGTATGCTAGAAGAAATATTTCTTCGGAAATAATTCTGAAAATACAGAAAAATAAAACTTATAAGTGCGAAAGTTTGGTATAATGTCTAAAAATGAAAACGCTTTAATAGGAGGTTGGGAGAAATATGATGATGAATGTACCATTAACAATTAGTTCAATGATAGAAAGGGCAGAAAAGTTGTTTCCAAAAAAAGAAATTGTTTCGCGTACACATGATACTATAACAACTTTAACATACAAGCAATTAGGAGAAAGAACAAGGAGACTCTCTAGTGCGTTACAGAAATTAGGGATAAAAGAGGGAGAACGAGTTGGGACTTTAGCGTGGAATCATCATCGTCATGTGGAAGCGTATTTTGCTATTCCGAGTATTGGATCTGTCTTGCACACTATTAATATTCGTTTATCTGCACAGCATATTTCCTATATTATTGGACATGCGGAAGATCGCATTTTACTCGTTGATGAAGATCTCGTACCCCTCGTTGAAAAAATTCAAAGTGAATTATTGACTGTACAAGCATACATCATTATGACCGACAAAAAAGAACTTCCAGAAACTTCACTAGAGCCGGTCTATCACTACGAACAGCTTCTTACAGAAGGGGATCCTGATTTCCAATTCTTAAAAGATATTGATGAAAACACACCGGCAGGTATGTGTTATACGTCAGCGACAACAGGTAACCCAAAAGGTGTTGTATATACACATCGTAGTACGGTACTTCATTGTATGACTCTAGGATTAGCAGATACAGCTGCATTATCTGAAAGTGATGCAGCAATGGCAATTGTTCCAATGTTTCATGTGAATGCTTGGGGATTACCTTTTGCAGCAACGTGGTTTGGATCAAAACAAGTTTTACCTGGTCCGATGTTTACACCGAAAATATTACTTGAAATGATCCAGGATGAAAAAGTGACGTTGGCTGCTGGTGTACCAACGATTTGGCTTGGTGTTTTACAAGAATTAGAAAATAATAACTATGATTTATCAAGTATGAAGCGGATTTTATGTGGGGGTGCTGCTGCACCTAAAAGTGTGATAGCTGCATTCGAACAAAAACATAGTGTTCCTTTTGTGCATGCATACGGTATGACGGAAACAAGTCCACTTGTGACACTTGCACGGTTAAAAAGCTATGAAACAGATTTATCCTATGAAGAGCAACTGGAAATTCGATTAAAGCAAGGATATCTTGTACCAGGCGTTGAAATGAAAGTAGTGGGAGTAAATGGGGAAGTGAAATGGGACGGAGCTGAAATGGGAGAATTATGTTTACGAGCACCATGGATAGCTGCAAGTTACTATAATGACGAACGCACTATAGAAGGTTTCCGTGATGGTTGGTTATATACAGGGGATGTTGTTACAGTTGATGAGGAGGGCTGCGTTAAAATTGTTGATCGCGCAAAAGATGTTATTAAAAGTGGGGGTGAGTGGATTTCATCTGTAGATTTAGAAAATGCTTTAATGGCACATGAGGCTGTATTTGAAGCTGCAGTTGTCGCAGTACCTCATCCTCAGTGGCAGGAGAGACCTGTTGCATGTGTTGTGCAAAAACAAAATAGTTCTGTAACGAAAGAAGAATTATATGAATTTTTACGACCGCAGTTTGCGAAGTGGTGGTTGCCGGATGATATCGTTTTTATGGAGGAGATCCCTAAAACATCAGTTGGGAAATTTTTGAAACAAGCGTTGCGAAAAGAATTAGAGCATTTGCATAAAGATATCGAAAAGTAATTAAGAAAAGGCTCATAAACTTGGGTACAAACCAATTCTTCGGTTTGTTCATAGTGCTGTTATTGGTGTAAATCAGCATTTACCAGGGGGTGGACCTATATTTGCTGTGCAAAAGTTATTGCAAGATCAGAACTTATCAATAGACGATGTTGATTATATTGAAATGAATGAGGCCTTGCTGCCAGGATCGTGGCCTGTGCGCAAGAATTACAAATTTCCTATGAAAAGTTAAATGTAAACGGTGGAGTAATTGCACTCGGTCATCCTTACGGTGCATCAGGAGCTATGCTTGTGACTCGTTTTTTCCATTAGTATGTTTCTTGTTAAAGGCGGACGCATAGAAATCGCTTCTTTCTTCCATAATTTTCTTTAATTATAAAACGTACGTTCCTTTTGTGGAAGAGGTTTAGCTAATAATCTAGAATTATATAGCTTGGAAGTCATATGTATAGAATGAAAAGAGGAGACTATATGAGTCATTTGTTACAAGTTCGAGTAACTGGAATTTTGATTGAGAAAGAAAACCTTTTAATTGTAAAACAAAAAGTTTCTGATCGAAATTGGTCTTTACCAGGCGGAAGAGTAGAGGGGGGAGAAATGTTAGAAGAAGCTATGATTTGAGAAATGAGAGAAGAGACGGGATTGGAAACTAGAATTAAGGAATTACTATATATTTGTGATAAACCGGATGTTACGCCATCACTAGTACATATTACGTTTTTACTTGAAAGGGTGTCGGGAGAAATAAAGCTACCGTCTAATGAATTCGATCATAATCCAATCCATGATGTGAAGATGGTACCAATAACAGAATTACGAAATTATCATTTTTCTGAGACATTTATAGGACTTATTGAAAAAGGATTTCCTAATGCAGGAACTTATCAAGGATTGAAACAAAATATTGGCTTGTAAGTAGATAAAAATCTAAAGGATAGCAACAGGCTATCCTTTAGATTGTACTTTAAAATGTTTCTTGTGATAAATGAATAAGATGAGCTAGAAATTCTTCACCCGTAATAATTGCTTTTCCTCCGCCGCGAGCGCTTTTTTGATTACCGCCGCCTTTTCCTTCAATAGTAGGAAGAGCATTTTTCAAAATTGTATTCATGTTTGCTGCTACCGCTTTCCCGCATGCAAGAACGCATTGTAATTTTTCTTCATTTTCGGTAACTAGGTATGTAATAGAGTTTTCATTTTGTTCGGTAATGATAGCTGATAATTTCGTGATTTCCTGCATGGAAAGATGTGTAAAGACTTTAGAAATGAGTGTTCCAGCATGTATGTCTATGGATTGTTGCAACAATTTATTTGCTTCTACGAAAAGTAGTTTTTCGTTCATAGTTTGTAGTGCTTTTTCGTTTTCTTCTTGAGAAGTAAGAAGCTGGGTTACTTTATTGGGAATATCATTTTCACTACTATTTAACTGTTTGGAAACGTCTTTAATAATTTGTTGATGACGCTCCATTAACTTGAGTACACGCCATCCTGCAACCAATGTTAAACGGATACCACCTTTATTCCGCTCCCACCCTATTATATGAATTGGCCCCACTTCACCTGTATATTTTGGATGTGTGCCACCACAACCGTTGTAATCGTAGTTTTCAATGATTACAACGCGAATATTTTCTGTAATTGTTGGTTCTTTTCGGAGAGGTAACTGTTTTGCTTCCTCTAAGTTCATCCATTTAATATGGATAGGATGATTTTCAAAGACAATCTGATTTGCAATTTGGAGTGCGCTAGTAGCTGTTTCTATCGAAAGTTCAGGTGTATCTAAATCAATTGTTATCGTTTCTTTTCCAAGATGAAAACCAATTGTGGGAATGTCAAAATGATCCCAAAATGCAGCGGATAGAATATGCTGAGCTGTATGTTGTTGCATATGATCAAAACGACGCTGCCAATTAATTTTACCCGTTACCTCTTTTGTATGTAGTTCACTTGATATAAAATGACGGATTTCGCCCTCAACTTCCTCAACATTGACGACGGAAGCTTCATCTAATGTTCCTGTATCATGTGGTTGCCCACCGCCAGTTGGGTAAAATGCTGTTTCTGTCAAAGTAACATATAATTTTTCTTCGCTATCATAGGCCTGTTTAATAATTTGTGCTGTAAATGTTTGCTGATAGGCATCGATGTAATATAATTTTTGGTTCACTTTCGTACTCCTTTCTATCTCACTAGTTTCATTGTAAAACAATCTAAATAAGTTTCCTAATATTTCAGAAGAAAAAATCTCTTTTTTTAGAATTTTCTTGCTATAATAAGAAAAAGGGAATATACGGGGGTGGATGAAATGCTGTATGAAAATGGCGTAGACAAATTGATTCGTCTCAATACAAATATTTCTGAACTATATCGA
Source organism: Bacillus sp. 95MFCvi2.1 (assembly GCF_000374965.1). Classification (NCBI taxonomy): domain Bacteria; kingdom Bacillati; phylum Bacillota; class Bacilli; order Caryophanales; family Bacillaceae; genus Bacillus; species Bacillus sp. 95MFCvi2.1. The sequence goes on from NZ_KB895695.1 coordinate 84,731, forward strand.
GAATTACATGGAATGACTCGGACTTTAATGGAGTGTAATCGAGAAAGTATAATATTCGATCGGTTATATGTGAAAGAGTTATTATGGAAAAAAGAAGATGTGTCCGCTATGTATGATCAGCTTCTCGTTCAGCTTTGTATCAATGAATGCTTTGATTTAAAAAGTGTCATCACTGGTGAATACAAATATACGTATGAGGAAGTGGAAAATGCGGTTCTTGAATTTAATGAAAAGTATGATGTGAACATCCTAATCAAGGACGTTTGCAAAGAGTTACAGTTTACATATGGTATTGACATGGAATTATCTAGGATAGCCAAGGTGTAATCATATTTACTATAAAAACAGGGAGAAGAAAGCTGTTAGTTTGCTTTCTTTTTCTATGCATATGCATGAAATAGGGTTAGAAGCTTAATTTTACCCCGCATTAACGGACAGTAATCCTCCCGATCTCAAGGTTCAGAGAGAAGAAAGGAAGATAGGTAGGGGATAACTGCTCGTAAAAGCTCGAGTGGTGAAGGCTTTCCATCAGTGGGAGATGAAGAAAACCCACACTGATGGAAGTTTCACTTTATATAAAATAAAGAAAAAACAGGGTGGGAAAAATTAGTAACAAACTTTTTCCACTCTGTTTTTATATAACGTTTTAATTAAAAAAAAGAACTTTTTTCTCATGTTCATTTGCAAATTCAGTTTTTGAAATGTGTATGGCAAGAAAGCCATTTTCTAAACAGGCTAGCATTTTTTTATAGATGATGTTAGCAGGTAAAGAAATTGTTCGTTGCAAGGACGAGTTCTTATGAAATATATGAATTGCTAGGCCTGTCTCCATCTTGTTTATAAGTACATCTTGTTCTGACACATTAGGGATATCAGTTTCTAAAATATACTCTTGCTCCGTTTCACAAAGATCAATGTGAATGTGATTAGGGAAACTGAAGTTGTCATATGAATCAGAGCAAAACTGATCCATCCATTCTTCAAAACCATCAACATGAAAAAGACAGTTTTTCTTTTTCTTGCCCATGTAAGACACCCTCCGTAAAGTCTCAATTCATATTATAATATGCATTAAGAAATTAGAGGTGAAAAACAAACTAGAAAATATGTTGAGTGGTTTGTTGTAAATAGCTTAAGTGAGAAGGACAATACATGTGCATTGTCCTTCTTTTACATATCGTGATGCGCGTGATTTTTTTGTCTTGAATGATTTCGGTTTTTTACTTTATGTGACCCACTTAGCGGCTCAGGTTGCCCAGAAGGCTGTCCTTTTTTTGTGTTTTGACGAATAGACTTGCTATTGTTTTTTTCCATGTTGTGTTGCACCTCCTTCTTGTATTTAGAATGAGAGAACTTTGTAAATTTATACGAGAATGTTTTTATGAAAAAAGGTAAAGCTAAGTGAGACTAACTATAACAGAAAGGGGAAAGCGTATGCCGTATCATAAAGATAAACAGCAAGCTTTTCAAGCCGCACAACAAGGAGTCGTACAAGCGGAAAATTTATACAACAATATTGTGAAAAATGACCCGAATTATGGTCAGGATTTAAAGCATTTACGCCAAGAAGTTCAAGAGGCATATGAACAAATTCAAAATGCATTGGAAGTAGCATCTGAAACACAACGTCCACAACTTGAGCAGTATGAAAGTAATTTGCAAAACATTATACGAGATGTGGATCTGCTAGGCGATTGAACAGGTTGTATGAGTTCAACAACCTGTTCAAGTTTGGAGTCGATATGTTGAAAAGAAAAATTTCTGTAATAATCATTTGTTTGGTTTGTGTAGTACATATATTTCAAGTGGACAAAGTAGAAGCAAAAATGCTGATGAGAAAAGAATTAGAGCCTACGGGTTATGTAACGTGGGAGGTACCAAATAACGAGAAGATAATTGCAATTACATTTGATGATGGTCCGGATCCTACGTATACTCCGCAGGTGTTAAAGCTATTACACCAATATAAAGCTGAGGCAACTTTTTTTATGATTGGTTTTCGGATTCAGCGGAATCCGTATTTAGTTAAGCAGGTGCTAAAGGAAGGACATGAGATTGGAAATCATACGATGAATCATTTATATGCTAGAAGTGCATCTGATGAAAGATTAAAAGATGATATTTTAGCGGGGAAAAAGTATTTACAAAAGTGGGTAAAGGAGCCGCTACTTTTCCGTCCACCAGGTGGATATATTAACGACGCAGTTTTTACGACGGCAAAAGAAGCGGGTTATCAAACCGTTTTATGGTCTTGGCATCAAGATCCAAAAGATTGGGCAAATCCAGGAACTGAGTCCATTGTGAATCATGTTGTGAAAAATGCGAAGAGTGGAGATATAGTGTTATTACATGATGGTGGAAGTGATCGGAGTCAAACTGTAGCTGCATTAGAGAAAATTCTGCCGGCCCTTCAAAAAGAAGGGTATCGATTTGTAAAAGTTTCGGAATTGTTACGTTATAAACATTAAATAAAAATCCCAAAAGGAGTACCTTTTGGGATTTTTCATTACTGATTCTTCTTACGTTTTTTATTATTTTGACGCTGAGCTGGTGTTAGTGGTTCGTTTGCAAACTCCTCATTATAACCAGTTCCTTGTCCTTGTGCTGATGCAGCATTCATTCCTGGAATTACATGATTTGCTTTACGTTTACCCATTTAGTTTCACCCCTATAATGTTTTCTTTATAAACAAGTAATGATACATGTATGAACGTAAAGTAATACTCAAAGAGAAAGCTTTACTTTATGGTAATAGTATTCATAAGGAGAGCGAAGACTATTCAAAATTCCAGAGATAAAGAAAACTTATGATAAACTATAAGTTTCTTATTATTTACTTATTTAGAAAGTTGTAATAAGATATTATCGTAAGGTATTGAAAAATTTGTCTACATTTTATATTCAGACAACTCAGTCACGTTTAACAGGGGGGAAACATAATGGTCAAACATAATCCATTTCAATCTCGTGAAACATTTGAAGTAGATGGAAAAACGTATCATTATTATCAATTGAAAGCGCTTGAAAATGCAGGGGTTGGCAACGTATCACAATTACCATATTCAATTAAAGTTTTGCTTGAATCTGTACTTCGTCAAGTTGATGGACGTGTCATTACAGAAGAGCATGTTACAAATTTAGCGAAGTGGGGAACGAAAGATGTTCAAGATATCGATGTTCCATTTAAACCATCTCGCGTAATTTTACAAGACTTCACAGGTGTTCCAGCTGTCGTTGATTTGGCTTCACTTCGAAAAGCAATGGCGGACATGGGTGGAGATCCTGATAAAATTAATCCGGAAATTACTGTAGATCTTGTAATCGATCACTCTGTACAGGTTGATAGAGCGGGTACAGCAGACGCGCTTGAATTCAATATGGACTTAGAGTTTAAACGTAATGAAGAACGTTATAAATTTTTAAGCTGGGCACAAAAATCGTTTGATAACTATCGTGCAGTGCCACCAGCAACAGGTATTGTACACCAAGTAAACCTTGAGTATTTAGCACCAGTTGTTCATGCGGTGAAAAATGCTGAAGGTGAATTAGTTGCATACCCAGATTCATTAGTGGGAACAGACTCTCATACTACAATGATTAATGGTATCGGTGTCCTTGGATGGGGCGTTGGTGGTATTGAGGCAGAAGCAGGGATGCTTGGACAACCTTCATACTTCCCAGTACCAGAAGTAATCGGTGTTAAATTAACTGGTACACTTCCAAGTGGTACAACAGCAACAGACGTTGCGTTAAAAGTAACACAAGTGTTACGTCAGAAAGGTGTAGTTGGTAAATTTGTTGAGTTCTTCGGTAGCGGACTACAAAGCATGCCTTTAGCTGACCGTGCAACAATTTCAAACATGGCACCAGAATACGGTGCAACTTGTGGATTCTTCCCAATTGATGAAATTTCATTAGATTACTTACGTTTAACAGGAAGAGACGAAGAACAAATTCGCATTGTTGAAGAATACTGTAAAGCAAACGGTTTATTCTATACAGCAGACAGCAAAGATCCAATTTATACAGATCTTGTTGAGATTGATTTAAATACAATTGAATCTAACCTTTCAGGACCAAAACGTCCACAAGATTTAATCCCTCTTTCAAACATGAAAGATGAGTTCCATAAAGCGGTTGTGGCACCAGTTGGAACGCAAGGACTTGGGTTCAATGAACAAGAATTTGATAAAGAAGTGAAAGTTGCATTAAAAGATCAAGAAGTAACGATGAAAACAGGTGCAATTGCAATCGCTGCGATTACAAGCTGTACAAATACATCTAATCCATATGTATTAATTGGTGCAGGCTTAGTTGCGAAAAAAGCAATTGAAAAAGGACTTAAAGTACCTGGTTATGTAAAAACATCATTAGCACCAGGATCTAAAGTAGTAACGGAATACTTAGATAAATCAGGCCTAACAACTTATTTAGATCAATTAGGATTCCAAACAGTTGGTTACGGATGTACAACTTGTATCGGTAACTCTGGCCCATTAGAACCAGAATTAGAAGAAGCAATTGCGGCAAATGACCTATTAGTAACATCTGTTTTATCTGGTAACCGTAACTTTGAAGGCCGTATTCATCCGCTTGTAAAAGCGAACTACTTAGCATCACCACCACTTGTTGTGGCGTATGCACTTGCTGGTACAGTGGATATCGACTTGAAAAATGATGCAATCGGTAAAGATGCAAACGGTAACCCGATTTACTTTAACGACATTTGGCCATCAGCTAAAGAAATTGAAGAAGTGGTTCAAAGCGTCGTAACGTCTGAATTGTTCAAAAAAGAATATGCACAAGTATTTAACAGCAATGAACGCTGGAATGAAATTCAAACTTCAAATGAAGCGTTATATACTTGGGATAATGACTCAACATACATTCAAAATCCACCGTTCTTTGAAGGATTATCAAAAGAACCAGGTGAAGTAGAAACACTTTCAGGTTTACGCGTAGTTGGTAAATTTGGTGACTCTGTAACAACAGACCATATTTCACCAGCAGGTTCAATTGGTAAACATACACCAGCAGGCCGCTATTTATTAGAAAATGGTGTACAGCCAGTTGACTTTAACTCTTATGGTTCTCGCCGTGGTAATCATGAAGTTATGATGCGTGGTACATTCGCAAATATCCGTATCAAAAACCAAATCGCACCAGGAACAGAAGGTGGATATACAACTTACTGGCCAACTGGTGAAGTAACATCTATCTATGATGCTGCGATGAAATATAAAGAAGACGGCACTGGACTTCTTGTAGTTGCTGGTAAAGATTACGGTATGGGAAGTTCTCGTGACTGGGCTGCGAAAGGTACAAACCTTTTAGGTATTAAAGCAGTAATCGCAGAAAGCTTCGAGCGTATTCACCGCAGTAACCTTGTATTAATGGGCGTATTACCATTACAATTTAAAGAAGGCGAAAGTACTGAAACATTAGGTCTTGTTGGTAACGAATCATTTGAAATTCAAATTGATAAAACAGTTAAACCACGCGATCTTGTAAAAGTAGTTGCAATTGACCCAGAAGGAAACGAAAAACAATTTGAAGTAGTAGCACGTTTCGATAGTGAAGTAGAAATTGACTACTACCGTCACGGTGGTATCTTACAAATGGTGCTTCGTGAAAAAATTGAAGAGTCTAAGGTGTCAAACTAATTAAGTGTAGTAATAGAGAAAAGTAAATATTTTCAATCGAAATGAGGAAGCTGATTGTGGTTAGCTTCCTCATTTTATGTGCAAGGAAAGTGGTGAAACTATATGGTTTCATCTCTTTCCTTATTCTGCTTTATTAAGTTGATACTCATATGTAGAAGAATTTTCCGTATTAAATTCTTTTACCAATGTAATCTTATTTGTATCTGGGTTATACTTGAAAATTTTAATAGTGTGCCGATCACCGCTGTCAGGGTTACTTTCTTGTAAAGCAAATGTATTTTCTGCAATTTGAGTCATATTACTAGTTTGATCATTTTGTACACTTATTGGAGTAGTATCATGGTTTGTAGAAACTTCAATGACTCTTTCTTTGTTAAAAAATATAAGGACTAGAATTAAGATTACAAGACAAATACGCATATAGCGTAGTTCTTTACTAATTGGGTGTTCTCCCATAGGGTTCATCCTTTCAATAATTACTACGAACTAGAGGATGTTGTAATAGAGTAAAAGCTAATAATGTCAAACGTAGTGAATAAAATAAACGATATCAAAGCTGTATAAAGTGAAACTTTAATCAGTGGAGGTTTTCTTCATCCCCCACTGATTATTAGTTGAACGAATCGGGCTTTTACGGACAGTTCATCTCCCACCTAACTTCTTTGCTTTCACTGACTTTTGAGGTGGGAGTGTTACTGTCCTAAAATAGCGGGATAAAAGCATATGCGGCCAGTTTTTCTTCTTTCAGGATCGTTACTAAATAAGGAGATAACCCATGCGATAATATTAATAGGATAGAATATGAAACTAAAAATATAGAGAATGGCTTTTTAAATGAGTGCATAAGAATCCCTTTTTTAAAAGGAAGGTATTTGCACAAAACAGTACAAGCATCTTCCTTATTGTCACCTCATATGTTTATATTTTTGCGTAAACGTATTTGATGAGAGAGCTTAGTTACAACTAGCCCTGTCATATAAAGAAAAGTTAGAATGAGAACTGTACTAATGATAGGAGACTTTTGAAATGCGTATAACAACCTATCAATATAATAAATTTGATTTACATCTGTAATTGATTTTGGTGAAAAGACTAAATATTTCTCCCAATTCTTTTCCACAGCAATTATCGCACCTGTAGAATGTGTGACAAGTAATGTGTAAAGAAAAATAGGAAGAACAATCATGAGTTGTAAACCGATTAATCCTGTTTTATGTTTTCTCCAGTATAACCAGCGAGTTATCATAATTCCTATTAAATAGACAATTGATAATACAAAAATTGTAGTAAAAACTGGATTATACTTAAAGGCATACAACAGTTTGTCAATTTCATAAATTTGATTGGAGTCTTCTGCTGTTTGGGGAGTGAAGACGATATGTTGTTTCCAGTCCTCTGAAATACTTAAGTAGCTAGCAGTCCAGCTTGTAATAAACAATGAGAAAAATAAGATGGGGAGAATGATAACATATTGTAACCAATGTAAAACGGTTTTATTCATAAATAATGACACCCTTTCCAAATTATAACTATTATAATTATATGATAAAATGAAACGGTTTTCATTGTTATTAAGAATATTCTATTTATTTATCAGGAGAATATTTCCAAGGTTGTCCGTATAAGCTAAAATAAAGTATAAATACTATTGTTATTTTTAAGTGATATATAAAATGAGATAAGCGATAAGGATGATGTATATGTGGCGAAAGCTTACCATTGTTGTAGTGTTGCTTTGTTTAGCGAGCTATGCAGTTTATGAACAGCTCGGAAAGAATGAGAAACAAGTAAGGGAAGAACCAGTGAAAAGCGAAGCGGCGATGAAAGAAGTCATTGCAAAAAATGGGATTGAGGTAGGCAAGATTGCACCGGATTTTGAGTTATCAAAATTAGATGGCACAAAAGTAAAATTATCGGATTTTAAGGGGAAGAAAGTTATTTTAAATTTCTGGGCAACGTGGTGTGGACCTTGCCAGCAAGAAATGCCGGATATGGAAGCTTTCTATAAGAAGAATAAAGATGATGTAGAAATCCTTGCTGTAAATTATACGGTTTCTGAACGTGCTAACGGAGAAGAAAAAGTGAAAAAGTTTGCAGAAGAGAAGGGATTGACATTCCCTATTTTACTTGATAAAGATATAAATGTTACAACAATGTATAAAGTAATTACCATTCCAACTTCTTATTTTGTGGATACAAAAGGTGTGATTCAAGATAAATTTATCGGACCGATGACACAAAAAGAAATGGAGAAGAGAATTGCGAAAATAAAATAATGAAAGAGGACAGAATTGGCTATTTGTCATTTCTGTCTTTTCTTTTTCATTAAGCAGCTTGTTCGTGATATGATGAAAGAAATTTCATCGAAAATAATGATTGGGGAGCGTATATTGTGGGGAATTTACCATTGACAGGAGACTATGTTGTTATTGATTTTGAAACGACAGGATTTAATCCTTATAATGATCGAATAATTCAAGTGGCAGCGGTTCGGTATCGTAATCATGAGCTGGCAGATCAATTTGTTTCTTTTGTAAATCCAGAGCGATTTATTCCTAATCGAATTACGAGTTTAACAGGGATTACAAATTATCGCGTTTCGGATGCTCCAACGATTCAGGAAGTTTTGCCGTTATTTTTAGCGTTTTTAGGAGAAGATACCATTGTTGCTCATAATGCTTCGTTTGATATGCGTTTTTTAAAGAGTAATGCAAATATGCTTAGATTGCCAGAACCTAAAAATATAGTAATTGATACCGTCTTTTTAGCGAAAAGATATATGAAGCATGCCCCGAACCATAAGTTAGAAACTTTAAAAAGAATGCTCGGAATTCGTTTAAGTTCTCATAATGCACTTGACGACTGTATCACATGTGCAGCTGTGTATCAAAAATGTGCTGCTATTCAAGAAGAAGGACAAAAGAAAACAAAAAAAGAAACGGTTGAAGAAGACGAAGTGTACACACTAATAAAAGAAATGCTTGTAAAGCATAATCGCGATATAGAATGGATTCGCAATGTGAGTGTTGGAAGTTATCTAGATATAAAGGCTTTTTATCCGATTATAAGGGTGAAGGTAAAAGGGCGAAAAAAATATGTTTTAACTGAAAAGACAGAACAAGAAATATTAGGGATATATCCTACTTTAAAATGTGAGCCGGCTTTAAAAAGTGAAATAGGGACAACTAGAATTATGATTGAAAGCATAGAGGACTTTACAAAATTAGAAAATTATATTTTAGAGAGTTATGATGCAGTCATGCAAGCGCTGAATGAGTACAAAGAAATGAAAGATAATGTGGATGAAGAAATTAAAAAGTATTTAAGTATAACGAAATGATAAAGTGAAACTTTAATCAGTGGGGGAATTCTTCATCTCCTGCTTAAGTTGTTTCATTTTACTGAATTTTGAGAGGATATTACTTGTTTGTGAATAGCAGGATAAAATGCTTGGAAATCCATTAGTTGTTTAAGAACAGCTAATGGACTTTTTTGTTAACAAAAGACTTTTCTTTGACAAAACATAAAATTTTCTTACAAATCTGATTAAAGAGTTTTTTATTTGCTCATACTAACTATAGTAAGAAAGAGAAGGAGAAAGGATGAGCAGCATGAGAAGAAATCGTCGAAGAACGTTTGAAGAACTTGTGAAGGAAAATAAGCGGCAACTACTAAACGATCGTGATGCAATTGAACGGATTGAGGAACGAATCGAGAAGCGTTATGAAATGCAATTTTTTAAGCAGGCTGAATAATTCTTATCACTAGTATGATACTAGTGATAAGGAGGCGATAAGAATGGGAAATCCAAAGAAGAATTCCAAAGATTTTACACCAGATCATATTGGAACACAGTCGAAAAAAGCCGGTGGAAACAAAGGGAAGCAAATGCAAGACCAAACAGGGAAACAACCGATTGTTGATAACGGTTAAAAAAAGGAGAATGTTTTCATTCTCCTTTTTTTATGTGCATACATAATCTAATTCGTTTTTGGAAAACTAACATGGTATGTATATTTCAACTAGGAGGGAAATCGTATGACAGAGCAATATAAAGCGAATCCAGATGATAGAAGTGATAATGTAGAAAAACTACAAGAAATGGTACAAAATACGATTGATAACTTTAATGAGGCAAAAGAAACTGCAGAGGTTTCGAATGAAAAAGATCGCGCTGCAATTGAAGCGAAAAATCAACGCCGTTTAGAAAGTATTGATTCATTGAAAAGTGAAATAAAAGATGAATCTGAATATGATGCGTAAAAAAGGCTGACAGTTGTCAGCCTTTTTTTGTAATCGAGAAATTTTCCACAAGTAAACGCCAATTTTGCGGGAAAGGAAGCCCGATTTTCCAATAGCTAATCCCGCGAATGCCTTGTTCTTTTACTAAATTAAACTTACTCTGAACAGACCTGGCATCTTCAAACCATACTTCATGCTGTACACCATTTTCATCAAAGTAATTAAAGTGTGGTGCTTGTGCTGTAAAATCATAACGAATTGGAACATTATATTTACGAGCAAGTGCAACGGCTGCGACAGAGCTAATTGCTTTTGCTGGTGGATTTCCTTCTTTAAAGGGAAGCTTCCAGTCGAATCCATATAAATTTTGTCCCATCATAATTTTTCGCGGGGGCATTTGAGATTTTGCATATTGGATTACCTGCTTTACAGGGCCAATAGGAGAAACTGCCATGGGTGGTCCACCTTGCCATCCCCAGTCATATGTCATAATCACGACAAAATCAACAATTTCCCCCTGGGCTTTGTAATCGTGTGCTTCGAAAAATTTTCCTTTTTGCTTCGAACTTGTTTTTGGAACAAGTGTTGTGCTTAACGTATATCCTTCAGGTAGTCGTGTTTTTACATTTCGTAAAAATCGGTTATATGCTTCGCGATCTTCGGGTGCAACATTTTCAAAGTCAAAATGAATATCACGCATATTATATTTTTTAGCTGTTTGGAGGATATTTGTAATGAATTTATTTTGAATAGTAGCGTTTCTTAGAAGAACAGAGGCTAATTCAGCGCTAAAATTTCCATTTTCAATATTTGTAATAACGAGCATTGGGATTGTTTGACCTTGCACTGCAATTTGAGCAATTCTTGCGGTTTCAGTCGGCTCTTTTAACGTTCCATCACGCAATGCTTCAAAGCTAAAGTAAGCTAAATATGTGAGATAAGGATTGATGGCCCGCGTAGCATTCACTAAACTTTCTTTAATTGGAATGGTAGAAGGTTGTAAGTAGGCAATAGATTCTATCGTTCGTTTAGAGCCCTTTGGTACATATAGTTGTTGACCAACATGAAGAATGGATTTTAATGATAGATTGTTAACTTTTGCTAAGCTAGCAAGAGGAACGTTATATGTTTGAGAAATTCGATAAAGACTGTCTCCGGGTTGTACATAATAATTATTACCTCTCGTATTTACAATCAGTGCCTGACCGACAACAAGTGTCTCAGCTGGATTAAGTCCGTTGTCTTTTACAATTTCTTCGGGCGTAGTGCCATATTTTGACGCTAAGCTATATACGCTATCACCACTACGAACGGTTACAATTTGAATCATATATTCGCTCCTTTCAGTTAAAAAGATCCACCGTTTCTATTTTATTTTTGATTTCACTGTATTATGATTAAATGTATGTGAGGAAACAGAAGTGAGAAGGAGATAAAGATATGTTTGTAGCAGAACACGAAATTGAGATCCGCTATGCGGAAACAGATCAAATGGGCGTTGTTTACCATTCAAATTATTTAGTATGGCTTGAATTAGGGCGTACAAAATTGATACAAGAATTAGGATTTTCATATATTGAAATGGAGAAAGAAGGGGTTATTTCTCCCGTATTAGATTTGCAAATTTCATATCGGAAAGCAATGCGTTATGGAGAGAAAGCAATTGTGAAAACATGGATTGATTCAGTTAGTCCCCTGCGCGTTATATATGGATATGAAATTTATAACGGTGATGGAGATCTTTGTATTACAGCTACAACAACAAATATTTGTGCGAAAAAAGAAGGTTTTCGTCCTGTGTCCTTTAAGAAACTATATCCAGAGTGGTATGCGAAATATGAGGAAATTAAGAAAAAATAAAAAAGCGTGGCAAAAGCCACGCTTTTTTATTTTTCGTAATTAAATTGAGGGAAGTCATCACTGTCGTTAAAGGTAACGGATAAGTCATGTCCATCAAAGAACCATTCATCATCACCTTCAACGAAGAAAGTAATGCCGTCTTCTTGAATTTGAACAGCAGGATGTGCAGGATCGTCTTTACGGATTCCTAAAGAAAGTCCTTTTTGAACAGTACTGCAACCGCCATATTGTACGAAAAAGCGAAGTGTATCGCCAGATTGTAAGTTTAATTCATCTTTATACCAATTTACTGCTTCTTTTGTTACGGAAAGATTCATGTATAGTTCCTCCAAGTTATGTTGCCTTTTCTTTAGTATAAAAAATAACGCAAAAAGACGCTATTAATATGCTTCGCGTTTTCTTTTTGCGTTATGTGGGTCACAACCTTACTTTTGTTTCTTTGTCAAATTTGCTTTTGGTTCAGTTTTATTTATAATTCGTCCAATATTTGCACGGTGTCTATAAATAACCATACCAGCTAATAAACACATCGCAACAATGAAGATTTTATCCCCGTCAATAATTGATGCAATAACAGCTACGATAGCTGTTACCATAGAAGAAAGCGATACGTATCTCGTTGTAAATAGAAGGGTGAAAAAGATAACAGCTAATATTGCAAAAATAACTGGCGCATAGCATAAGAGTACTCCAGCAGAAGTTGCAACTGCTTTTCCGCCGCGGAATTTTGCAAAGATTGGGTATACATGTCCAAGAACTGCAGCTAATCCAAACCAAAGGGGATGGATATCTAAGGCGAAAATTAACGGCAGAGCTGTCGCTAACGTTCCCTTTAAAATGTCAGCAATTGTAACGATAAAACCTGCTTTTTTCCCTAGCGTCCGAAATGTATTCGTTCCTCCTAAATTACCGCTACCATGCTCGCGAATGTCGATTCCATAACCAATTTTTCCAACAACAAGTGCAAATGGAATCGAGCCAAGTAAATAGGCAACGATAAATAAAAGATATGTAATAAGCATAAGTTCAGTCTCCTTTATTCAAATGTGTTGATAAAGGGTAAAAAGAGTTTTTCCCATATATTGTACCATACATTTGTAAAGAGCACATTTCTTTTTTGTAAATGAAAAATTCAAAGTTTCTTAAAAAAACTTTCACAAGAATGTTACATTTCTCACAGATCTACTATAACTATATGTTGTATCATTTTGTTAGTGAATTAACAAGATGTTGTTGGAGGTTTGAAAAATGATGAAACAAAGTGCATGTGGAGAAGAGTTAATGAAGATTTTTGAAACAATTGTCCACGGGAATGAGCAAGATTTAATGCAAGAAAATGCAAATGTTGATGGGCGGTCTCCTATGGGGATGATGGGAACATTTGCATCTGAGAGTGCAAAATATTATGCAATGGAACACTTACTTTCTGAACAAGTAAAAAAAGCAATAGGTCAAAATATATTATACCCACATGATTTAGATTTTTATGCGACAGGTACAACAACATGTTCGCAGATTCCTTTAGCGCAAATGCTTGAAAAAGGATTTCATACCGGGCATGGGCATATGAGGCAACCACAAGATATTAAAAGTGCATTGGCACTTTCTTCGATTATTTTCCAAGCGAATCAAAACATGCAGCACGGTGGTCAATCAGCTGCGTTATTTGACATTGATTTAGCACCGTATGTGAGAAAAACATTCGAGAAAAATAAGAAAAGATTAGAAACGTATCCGTTAACAAAAGAGCAAGTAGAAGAGTTTGCGTGGAAAGAAACAGAGAATGATACGTATCAAGCTTGTGAAGCTTTTATTCATAATTCCAATAGTATGCATAGCAGAGGTGGTGGGCAAGTTCCGTTTATTTCTATTAACTACGGAACGGACACGTCGAAAGAAGGAAGATTGTTAATTAGACAATTATTACGGGCGACGCAAGCTGGATTAGGAAAAGGTGAAACACCCATTTTCCCTATTCAAATCTTTAAACTAAAAAAAGGTGTGAATTTTGAAGAAAGTGATCCGAACTATGATTTATTTGAATTGGCGTTAGAGACGACAGCAGAACGATTATTCCCGAACTTTTCATTTTTAGATGCGCCATTTAATGCAGTTCATTATGATGGTCGCCCAGAAAGCGAAGTATGTTATATGGGCTGTCGTACGCGTGTTATGTCTAATATTCATGGGGAAGAGACCGCGATTGGAAGAGGGAATTTATCGTTTACTTCTATTAACTTAGTAAAATTAGCATTGATTAGCGGTTCAAAAGAAGCATTTTTTGAAGCTTTAAATTATTATATAGATCTTGGTATTCGTCAACTAGTAGAAAGATTTGCTTACCAATGTAAGAAAAAGGCAAGAGATTTTCACTTTTTATATTCGCAAGGAGTATGGCGGGGCGGAGAAAAACTGCATCCTGAAGATTCTGTTGCTGAGATTTTAAAACAAGGAACATTAAGTATTGGTTTTATTGGCCTTGCAGAATGTTTAGTTGTTTTAACAGGAAAACATCATGGAGAAGATAAAGAATCATGGAATCTTGGATGTGAGATTGTTACCTTTATGAGACAGAAAATGGATGCAGCAACGGAAGAACATCAATTGAATTTCTCTTTAATTGCAACGCCTGCAGAAGGACTATCAGGTAAGTTTGTTAAAAAAGATCGAGAAGAATTTGGAATGATTAGCGGTGTAACAAATCATAATTATTATACAAATTCATTTCATATTCCGGTGTATTATAACATCCAAGCGATAGATAAAATACGTTTAGAAGGGCCATTTCATACGCTTTGTAATGGCGGACATATAACGTATATTGAATTAGATGGAGCGGCGGTTCATAACCAAAAAGCATTAAAACAAATTGTGCAGGCAATGGCAGAGTATGGAGTCGGATATGGCTCCATTAATCACCCTGTGGATCGTTGTAAATGCTGTGGCTATCATGGTGTCATCAAAAATGAATGTCCAAGTTGTGGAAACGAGGATGAGAATGATATCGAAAGAATTCGCCGTATAACAGGATATCTTGTAGGTGATATGTCTAAATGGAATAGTGCAAAGCGCAGTGAAGAAGCGGATCGGGTGAAACATAAATGAGAGTAATGAATATTATTCATGATAGTGTAGTAGATGGTGACGGATTGCGGACAGTCGTGTTTTTTGCGGGCTGTCCGCATCGTTGTTTAGGATGTCATAATCCTAAGTCATGGAATATTTGTAATGGAACTGAAATGACCGTAGAAGAAATTGTGAAAGAGATTGCCAAAAACCCGCTTACTGATGTAACATTTTCAGGTGGAGATCCATTTTTTCAAGCTGCTGAAGTGAAGAAGGTAGCAAATGCGGTGAAGGCTTTGAAAAAAAACTTATGGATTTACACAGGTTATACATTAGAAGAGATACAGAGTTCTCAAAATAATGATATGATAGAGTTGTTACACTATGGGGATGTTCTGGTCGATGGAAGGTTTGAACTTCAAAAAAGAGACTTGACACTTCCGTTTCGCGGAAGCTCCAATCAACGTATTATTCGATTGAAAGAGTAAAAAGGCGGGATAGGTCAGATGAACAAAACAGTATTACTTGTTGAAGACGAAAGAAGGCTACGCGAAATTGTTAGTGATTATTTTCGCAATGAAGGTTTTGAAGTGATAGAAGCTGAAGATGGAAAACAAGCGTTAGAATTATTTGCTGAACATACAATTGATTTAATTATGTTAGATATCATGTTGCCAGAGATAGATGGTTGGTCTGTTTGTCGTCGTATTAGAAAAGAGTCAGCGGTACCAATTATTATGCTTACAGCTCGTTCTGACGAGGATGATACATTGTTAGGTTTTGAACTTGGGGCTGATGAATATGTAACAAAGCCTTTTAGTCCTAAAGTACTAGTAGCTAGGGCGAAAACTTTATTAAAGCGTGCTGATGGGGCAGTAGGCGTTGCAGAAGAGAATGCACTTTCTATGGCTGGAATCGATGTGAATCGTCTTTCGCGTACGGTATCGGTAAACGGAGAAGAAATTATATTAACGCATAAAGAATTTGAACTTCTTGTTTATTTAATGGAGAATAAAGGAATCGTATTATCACGCCAGCATTTATTAGATCAACTTTGGGGATATGATTATTATGGTGATGATCGTACTGTAGATACACATATAAAAAAATTGCGAAATAAGTTAGGGGATAAAGCAAAACATATCGGAACTGTTATTCGAGTTGGATATAAGTTTGAGGAATAGTTTTTAAATACTATGTAATAGAAAAAACGATAGAAAAGCTTTCCTTTTGGTTGGAAGAGAGAATCTGCCCATGGATAGAAGCGATCAGTACCTTTTTTAGCCCCATGCCGAGTGAAAACAGAGGGAGAAAACAGAGGGAGAAAACGAGTGGAGATCTCTTTTTGTTTTCGTAGCAGCAACTTATAGGTTGAAAATATAGTACATTTACACTCTCTTTTGTAGATGGAAATGTACAAATTACAGATTTTTTGTCTACAATAATGAATAAAAGTATTTTTTTAATTGGATTTCACGATGAGTTCACAAGAAGGACACAAAATGTGACTATACTGAAAATACGAATTCAGCAGAGAGGGGATATCAATTATGGGATATTATGACGGACCAAATATGAATGAAGAGCATAGTGAAACGAGAGAAGTAAAAAAATCAGGTAGTAAAAAAGGTTACTTTTTTACAGGTTTAGTTGGAGCAGTTATTGGAGCTGTTTCCATTAGTTTTGCAGCACCGTATATGCCATGGACAAATGGGAATGGGACGGCGTTAACTTCTAATTCAAAAGTAGAGGGAACTGTGGTTCCTGTTGCAAATAAAGTAAAGGGTGAAACAGATTTACCTGGTATGATTGAAGGGGCGAAAGAAGTAGTTGTAGGTGTTATCAATATGCAACAGAACATAGATCCATTTGCAATGGAGCAAGCAGGGCAGGAACAAACAGCTGGAACAGGATCTGGTGTAATTTATAAAAAAGCTGGGAATAAAGCTCTCATTGTAACAAATAATCACGTAGTAGACGGAGCAAACAAACTGGCAGTGAAACTAAGTAATGGTAAAACAGTAGATGCAAAATTAGTTGGGAAAGATCCATGGTTAGATTTAGCTGTTGTAGAGATTGATGGATCTAATATTAATAAAGTAGCCACACTTGGTGATTCCAGTAAAATTCGCGCTGGTGAATCGGCTATTGCAATTGGAAATCCATTAGGTTTTGATGGTAGTGTAACAGAAGGGATTATTAGTAGTAAAGAACGCGAAATTCCAGTGGATATTAATGGTGACAAACAGCCGGATTGGCAAGCACAAGTGATTCAAACAGATGCAGCAATTAACCCAGGGAACAGTGGTGGCGCATTATTCAATCAAAATGGTCAAGTCATCGGCATTAACTCTAGTAAGATTGCACAGCAAGAAGTAGAGGGTATTGGCTTTGCTATCCCAATTAATGTGGCAAAACCAGTGCTGGAATCTCTTGAAAAAGATGGAACAGTAAAACGTCCAGCGATGGGAGTAGGAGTTGCATCTCTTGAGGATTACCCACCGTATGCATTAGGACAATTAAAATTACCAAAAGATGTTACAAAGGGTGTTCTCTTAAGCAAAATTTATCCCGTCTCACCAGCTGAAAAAGCAGGACTTCAGCAGTATGACGTTGTTGTAGCGTTAGATGGACAAAAAATTGAAAATGCGCTTCAATTCCGTAAATATTTGTATGAAAAGAAAAAAGTTGGCGATAAAATTGAAGTAACATTCTATCGAAATGGTGAAAAAATGACGAAAACAGCTACTTTAGCAGATAACTCTTCTGCTAAGAATTAATAAAGAAAGTCTCTTTCGTATTGAAAGAGACTTTCTTTATCGGCTATACTAAAAGAATAGGAGGGATTTAATATGACAATTGAAAACCCAACTCGTACGGAAATTGGTGAAGTATTGAAAAATAGCAAAACAATTGCGGTTGTTGGATTATCTAACAAACCAGAACGCACATCCTATATGGTTTCAAAAGCAATGCAGGATGCAGGGTATCGTATTATCCCAGTAAACCCAGTCGTAGATGAGGTACTGGGAGAAAAAGCTGTTCCGTCATTAAAAGACATTAAGGAGCATGTCGATATCGTAAATGTATTCCGTCGTTCTGAATTTTTAATGGACGTCGCAAAGGAATTTGTGGAGATTGATGCGGATGTTTTTTGGGCACAATTAGGAGTACAAGATGAAGATACATATAAATTTTTAAAGGAAAAGGGATATACTGTTATTATGGATCGTTGTATAAAAGTAGAACATGCAATGACGAGGTAGTATAGACATTGTAAACGAAAGATCGATTCAGCTCGGGGGAATACTTGAAGACTGGGTAGATGAACGAGGTGTTCATCATGAGATTTTTTAAAGGCTGTTTTTGGGGATTGCTACTTGTTATCCCATTTTGGATAATTGTCATTTGGTTAATTGCCAAATGGTGGAGTGTGTAATTGGAATACATATCCATTTTTCGTTGACAAACGATTATTTTTCTGAAATAGTAGCCTAGAGGAATCCTTGTGAAAAAACAAGGATTTTTCTATTGAAAATAGTATATAAAAGACATAACATAACTTGCCAAAAGGATGGTTAAGGCGTTATTCTATAATAGAAACGTATGTTCTGATTTGATTAGGAAAGGGGCAAGGAGTTTGGCAAAGCATCAGTTTCAATATAATGAAGATGCCATTCAAGTGCTTGAAGGTCTTGAAGCCGTTCGAAAACGCCCGGGTATGTATATCGGGAGCACGGACAGCCGTGGATTGCATCATTTAGTATACGAAATAGTAGATAACTCAGTTGATGAAGCATTAGCGGGGTTTGGCGACGAAATTTCTGTCGTAATACATAAGGATAATAGTATTAGTGTTATTGATAAAGGGCGCGGAATGCCTACGGGAATGCATAAACTTGGAAAACCTACACCTGAAGTGATTTTAACTGTACTTCATGCAGGGGGGAAGTTTGGACAAGGAGGTTATAAAACGAGTGGCGGTTTACACGGTGTTGGTGCATCTGTTGTAAATGCATTATCAGAATGGCTCGTTGTAACCATTAAACGCGATGGGTATATATATGAACAACGTTTTGAAAATGGTGGTGTTCCTGCAACGACACTAGAGAAAATTGGAAAAACAAAACAATCTGGAACAACGATGCATTTTAAACCAGATCCATCAATTTTCAGTACAACAAATTATAATTATGAAACGTTATGTGAGAGATTACGTGAATCTGCATTTCTGTTAAAAGGTATGAAAATCACTATAAGAGATGAACGAAATGATTTAGAAGATGTTTTTCATTATGAAACAGGAATTGAAGCATTTGTTTCTTACTTAAACGAAGAAAAGGACTCTATACATCCAGTTGTTTACTTCACTGGTGAACAAAATGGGATTGAAGCAGAACTTGCATTTCAATTTAACGATGGCTATTCAGAAAATATTCTTTCATTCGTAAACAATGTACGTACGAAAGATGGGGGGACACATGAGGCAGGATTTAAAACAGCGATGACACGTGTCTTTAATGAATATGCTCGTAAAGTCTCTTTGCTAAAAGAAAAAGATAAAAACCTAGAAGGTACAGATATTCGCGAAGGGTTAGCGGCGATTGTTTCTGTACGTGTACCGGAGGATTTATTGCAATTTGAAGGTCAAACAAAAGGTAAGCTTGGTACAAGTGAAGGACGTTCATCTGTCGATGCAATTGTTTCGGAACATTTAGCATACTTTTTAGAAGAAAATCCAGATGTAGCAACACTTCTTGTGAGAAAAGCAATTAAAGCAGCACAAGCCCGTGAAGCAGCGCGTAAGGCTAGAGAAGAAGCTCGTACTGGTAAGAAGAAAAAACGTTCAGAAGGAACGTTGAGCGGGAAGTTAACACCTGCGCAATCACGTAATCCACAGAAGAACGAACTATATTTAGTAGAGGGTGACTCTGCTGGTGGCTCTGCAAAGCAAGGGCGTGATCGCCGTTTCCAAGCTGTCTTGCCACTGCGAGGTAAAGTCATTAACACGGAAAAAGCAAAGCTTGCTGATATTTTCAAAAATGAAGAAATCAATACAATTATTTATGCAATTGGTGGCGGCGTTGGAAATGAATTTACTGTCGAAGATATCAACTATGATAAAGTCGTAATTATGACCGATGCTGATACGGATGGCGCACATATTCAAGTGTTACTACTTACGTTTTTCTACCGTTATATGAAGCCGTTAATTGAAGCTGGTAAAGTATTTATTGCTCTTCCACCTTTATATAAAGTAAGTAAAGGAAAAGGGAAAAGCGAAGTCATTGAATATGCATGGTCAGATGAAGAATTAGATGGCGTAACGAAAAAGGTCGGTAAAGGATATATGTTGCAGCGCTATAAAGGTCTTGGCGAAATGAACGCGGATCAATTATGGGAAACAACAATGAATCCAGAAACGCGTACGCTAATTCGAGTAAAAATTGATGATGCAGCAAGAGCAGAACGCCGCGTGACGACATTGATGGGTGATAAAGTAGAACCACGTCGGAAATGGATTGAGCGTAATGTACAGTTTGGTATGCAAGAAGAAGGTAATATTTTAGAGAATGAAATGATTATGGAGACGGAGGTGGAATAACATGCAGGCAGAGAAGTTTCATGACCTCCCGCTTGAAGACGTGTTAGGTGACCGCTTTGCACGTTATAGTAAATATATTATTCAAGATCGCGCGCTACCAGATGCTCGTGATGGTTTAAAGCCAGTACAACGTCGGATTTTATATTCAATGTATGTAGAAGGAAACGTACATGATAAACCATTTCGTAAATCAGCTAAAACAGTTGGTAATGTTATTGGTAACTATCATCCACACGGTGATTCTTCTGTATATGAAGCGATGGTACGTTTAAGCCAAGATTGGAAAGTACGTAACGTATTAGTTGAAATGCACGGAAATAATGGTAGTGTCGACGGTGATCCAGCGGCAGCAATGCGTTATACAGAAGCTCGTTTATCGCCAATTGCATCTGAGTTACTCCGTGATATTGATAAAGAGACAGTAGAATTTGTATCAAACTTTGACGATACAAGTGAAGAACCTGTTGTATTACCAGCAATGTTCCCGAATTTATTGGTAAACGGTTCAACAGGGATTTCAGCTGGATATGCAACAGAAATTCCACCGCATCACCTTGGAGAAGTAATTGATGCAACAATGATGCGTATCGATAAGCCAAATAGTTCCGTAGATGATTTATTAACAGTTATAAAAGGACCTGATTTCCCAACAGGTGGCATTATTCAAGGGCTTGATGGAATTAAAAAAGCATATGAAACAGGAAAAGGGAAAATCATCATTCGTGGAAAAGCGGAAGTTGAAACGATTCGCGGTGGCAAACAGCAAATTGTCATTACAGAAATTCCATACGAAGTCAATAAAGCAAACCTTGTAAAGAAAATGGATGAACTACGTCTAGATAAAAAGCTAGATGGAATTGCGGAAGTACGTGATGAGACAGATCGTACAGGTCTTCGTATTGTTGTGGAACTAAAAAAAGAAGCAAACGCAGAAGGTATTTTAAATTACTTATATAAAAATACTGATTTACAAGTTCCATATAACTTCAATATGGTGGCTATAAATAATCGTCGTCCAACATTAATGACGTTACCCAAGATTTTAGATGCGTACATTGGGCATCAAAAAGAAGTTGTTACACGTCGTTCGGAATATGAGTTGCGAAAAGCTGAAAATCGTCAACATATTGTGGCAGGTTTAATGAAAGCATTATCGATTTTAGATGAGGTAATTGAAACAATTCGAGCATCTAAAGATAAGCGTAATGCAAAAGATAATTTAAGTGCAAAATTTGGATTCACAGAAGCGCAGGCAGAAGCAATTGTATCCTTGCAACTGTATCGTTTAACAAATACAGATATTACAGCACTAGAAAAAGAAGCGGAAGAACTAGAGAAGAAAATTACAGAATTACAAGCGATTTTACAAAGTGAGAAAAAGCTCCTTCAGGTCATTAAAGCAGATCTAAAGAGAGTAAAGAAAACGTATAGCGATAATCGCCGTGCTGTTATTGAAGAGGAAATTGAAGAAATTAAAATTGATGTGGAAGTTATGATTCCACAGGAGGATGTCATCGTTACTGTAACGAAAGAAGGTTATGTGAAGCGAACTGGTTGGCGCTCACATAATGCATCGAACGGGAAAGACTTCGGTATGAAAGAGGGCGACATCTTACTCGAGCGTTTCGATACAAATACAACAGAAATAGTTCTCTTATTTACGAATAAAGGAAATTATATTTATCTTCCAGTATACGAAATGCCGGACATTCGTTGGAAAGATTTAGGTCAGCATGTGGCAAATATCGTTTCACTTGATAGGGACGAGACATTAATTTGGGCAACCGTTGTACCGAATTTCGAGGAAGAAAAGCGATTTATTGTGTTTGTTACACGAAATGGTATGATTAAGAAAACGGAATTAAATCAGTATAAAGTTCAGCGCTATTCAAGAGCGTTTGTAGCCGTAAACTTGAAAAAAGATGATGAAGTTGTCGATATCTTCGCAACAGATGGAACAAGTGATATTGTTCTTGCAACACATGGTGCATATGCACTTATTTTTAATGAAGAAGAAGTAAGCCCAGTTGGTGTAAGAGCAGCTGGGGTAAAAGGGATTAATTTAAAAGAAGATGATTATGTTGCTTCTGGTAGAGCGTTAAATAGTGAAAAAGATCAATTGATTCTCGTAACGCAGCGCGGTGCAGTTAAGCGATTAAAAGCTTCCGAAATTGAGAAATCAACAAGGGCGAAGCGAGGCCTTGTTATCTTCAAAGAGTTAAAACGTAATCCGTACCGTATTGTCGGTATTGAAATTGTTCGTGATGATGAACTTGTTTATATGAAAACAGAAAAACAGATTGTAGAAGAAATAGATCCAAAAGCATTTCGTAATAAAGACCGGTATAGTAACGGTAGTTTAGTACTAGATGTTACTGATACGGGTGAAGTGGTTGAGACGTGGACGAAGAAACGGATATAGTGAATAAACGATAGTAAGTATTTCAACTAAATATACTTATCTTATTAGTGAAACCCATGTTCTATATAGAACATGGGTTTCTTGGAGTAGTAGGGCTTTAAATTCACCATTATTCTAATTTTTTTAGTTTTTTCATGAAAGTAAATCAAAAAGAATTAGGATGAAAAATAAGGGGGATTATGTATTGATAGAAACGGGGGACAGTACGTCATCATCATATTAAGACGATAAGAAACTCTCGAAAATATATTGTTTCAAGTTATAATCCTTTGTTAAAATCTTATACTGTTGCGAGGCACAAAAAAGCACTATTCTTTCTGTGGAAATATACAGAAAGAATAGTGCTTTTTTATATTATTTTTAAAATCCCTGTTGCACGCAATAAATATCTTTAATTTTAGCTATAATCTCATCAACAGCGTATAAAATTTCTTCTTCACTTAAATATGGACTAATGGATATACGAATAGAACTATTGGCTTCTTCTTTGGATAATCCAATCTCTTGTAATACATATGACGGTTCTAAACTGTTTGAATTACAAGCAGATCCTGAAGAAATAGAAACAGTTCTCATACCTGCTATAAGTGTTTCTGAACTAATATTTGGGATCATTATATTTATGATATGAGGTATGCTATTTTCCATACATACATTTATGCGAGAAAGGGGTATTTCTTGTTGAATTTGATTTATAACAATTGTTCTTAATTTCAGTGCTTTTTCATAATTCTCTTTTAGTTCTAATATAGCTATATCACTAGCTACGCCCATGCCAGCTATTAGTGAAGTGGGTAATGTTCCACTCCGTAAATATGTTTGTTCACCACCAAACAATAAAGGACGAAAATATTCCTGTTTGTGCTGGTTTACATATAAAATGCCTATACCTTTTGGTCCGTAAATTTTATGTCCAGATAAAGATAAAGCATCTATGTCCAATTTTTTCACATCTATTGGTATTTTTCCAAAAGCTTGAACAGCATCTACATGTATCAATGTTTTATATTTTCTGCATAAAGCAGAAATCTCATTGATTGGTTGAATTGTTCCCACCTCAGAATTAACATATGCAAAACTAACAACTCTTGTATCATCATCTAATAAGCGACTCAATGAATCTAAGCAAATGGTTCCATCACGTTTAATGTCCACATATTTTACGATAATACCTCTTCTTTGTAACTCTTTTCCAACCTCTAAAATCGATTTATGGTCTATAGGTGAGAGAATTACATTTACGGGTTCTTTTTCATGATAATCAATTGCTCCTAACAACGCCAAGTTGTTACTTTCTGTTGCACCCGAAGTAAATATTATTTCTTCTTTATGAGCACCAATAGAAATTGCAATCTTACTTTTCGCTTGATACACCGCATACTGTGCTTTTTTTCCCATCACATGCTGAGATGAAGGGTTTGCAAATTCTGTTTTCATGTACTTTTCTACAACTTCGATCACTTTATTATGACATGGAGTAGTAGCAGCATAATCTAAGTACACCTGTCTCATAAGCATTGCCCTCCTTTATCACGAAGAAAACACAGAGAAATTAACGGTTTTTTCATAGATGTCTTCTTTTGACATTTCGCCACTTCCACCAGGATCCGCAACAATCACTTTCATCCCTGTTAAATTATATAGATTAAGAGCGATTTCAATACCTGTACGTACAGGTTGGTAACACTCTCCAGGTGCGAATAATAACAATGCTCTATAACCTGCCTTATGTACCTCAGCTATCATTTCTGTAATTTCTCCTGCACATCCAGTTACACCACAACTAATTAATGTTTTATAATTTCCATCCTCATCTACAAATGATACTTCGGATTGATTTTCTCGATCGTTTAACATTCTCTTTTCTAATTTTCCTTCTTTTACTAGCTTACTAGCGCTTTTTTGAAATCTATATTTAAGCCAAGTTTCAGGGAAAAAAATCGGATTTTTTCGGTTAGACAAGATACTCTGTTGATTAAAGTATTTACTCTTTTCTAAACTTGTAACGTAAGCTTCTGGAATTTCTGTATATCTCTCATAAAACTCTTTGCGAAGATCACTAACACTTGCATTTGTAGATGGAACGTATTGCCAATCATTAATTAACAATAGGTATTTAATGTCTTTAAATTGTTCATAAAATTGCTCGCCTAATTGAATTCCGATATTCCAAGTGTATAAAGGGAATATACCTACCCTACGTGAAATCCTCTCTTTCATCACATCTGTTTTCTGTTCTTCGATAATTCCAGGAGTTAAGCTATTTGTTTCTTCATTAAAAAAGAGCATAAAATGCCCTGACATAATTACTAATTCTTCTTGAGTAGTATTTTTTAATTCTTCACTGATTAACTTGATCATTTCTTCTTCTGATGCAACTAATTGATGAATTCCTTTCTTTTTTACATTCATTGAATTCGACATAAGTTACCTCCTTAAAATGTATGGAGGCAGTGCTTGGATTTGAACCAAGGAATTAGGTTTTGCAGACCTATGCCTTACCACTTGGCTACACTGCCATCATATAAAGTTTAGATACTAATTTGAAACTTGTTTATCATGTTGTTCATAGTATCATCCTTAAAAAATAACCGTCAATAATATTCTGAATATAATTATTTTTCTCAACATCAAAATGAATCCCTAGAAAATTTATTGAAAATATAAGCATTCAAATAAAATAAAGAGATATACAAGATATTTTAAAATAATAGTGTTTTTGAAGGATAAGAAACATAGCCATAAAAAACTTTTTTTTAGTCTATGGTTGATTATTCGGTATAAATTTCTCAAAAGATAATCAATTTTTTATTTTGCAAATATAAGATGCTACATGCTATTGTTAGTTATGATTTTTAGAAATTCTTGTTTTCTAAAAGAGCTGATTCATTATAAACGAGTTTTCAGCCAAAGGGTAATTAACCATGAAATCATCATACATACAAGATCTTTCAACTCATAAAGGCTTAAGAGCTTATGCTATGTAACCAGTTGAATATCAAAATAATAACAAGCAACATGCTAAATAAAGCTATTAATACTAACAATTTAGTGAGAAAGGAATCCAATATGTCCAAACAAACAATTGCTTATATTCAAATGTCATTTGCAATGGTTGCAATTGGAAGCTTCGTTATTGTTAATAAGTACATTATTAAAGAACTTCCTATATTTATTGCTTCTGAGCTTAGATTACTGATTGCTTGCTTAATATTACTTCCTTTATTTTTATATAAAGGTGAAAAAATGCCTAAACTAGTAAAAAAGGATTACATCATATTTTTTCTTCAAAGTTTTATAGGGGTGTTTTTATTTAGTGTTTGCACATTATATGGTTTAAGACAAACAACAGCTTTAGATAGCGGCATTATTATGAGTTGTACGCCTGCAATAATGGCTTTAATCTCTTATTATTTTCTAAAAGAAAGATTAGGAATGAATAAAATAGGAGGGATTCTTTTAACTATTTTAGGTACATTGTCTATCAATGTTTTTGGTCAGGTATTAAATTTTAATGTAGGCTCGCACTCATTAATAGGAAATATGTTAATCTTCTGTGCTGTTATTGGAGAAGCGATTTTCTTTTCCTTTGGAAAATTAATTTCTACACCTTTAAGACCTTTAACGATGACAACAATTATGAGTTTGACAGGTGCGGTATTATTTTTGCCTTCTGCAATATATCAATCTTTACATTTTAACTTTTTAACTGTATCTCCATTGGCGTGGCTACTCGTATTATATACAGGAGTTGTAATTACTGTATTAGCTGTTCTATTAATGAATCAAGGGTTAGAAGTGGTATCAGCGGGGACAGCGGCAGTATTTACTGCTTTAATGCCTATAAGCACAGTAATTTTATCAGCCTTTATATTACATGAACCTCTCTTCTGGTATCATATTTTTGGAATGACATTGGTTATTTTGGGTATTTTTGTTATTACTAACTCTTCGAGTGAAAGTAAAGAAATGTTTGAAAGAAGCAGGCAAGAAAATATGTAACAATAAATTTTCTCAATATAAGATTGCATATATTGTTGATTTCAATATTCAAAAAAACACATTGTTAATTTACAATAATTTAAGAACTATAGAACAGTAATAAATGTGTTAACTATATTCTGTAATAAAGGAGTCCATAAATGAAAAAAGTATATCCCTTTTTAATGACTGTATCTGTATGTATATTTATATCTGCTTGTTCCAATCAAACAAATTCTGAAAAAGAGGTAGAATCTGTTAATAAAAAAGCTCCAATAGCTGAAACTAATGTAAAAGCTAAGCCTTATACAGAACCATTAACACAAGTAGGACAAAAAGCAAAGCATCCACTTGGAACAGTGATTCTAAAGCAATTAAGTGAGCCTAATACAATGATAGAAGCAGGGCCTCTTCATATTCAAGTAGAAAGAATTAAGGTAATTCAGAGTACAGAAGTAAGTGAAATTGGGAAATACAACTTAAAAGAACGAGGACTAGGTACAGAGCAAATGAATGCAATACAATTTACAACCACTTTAGAAAATACTTCAGATCAAGTACTTGATTTGGAACAAGGGCCTTTTAAAACACTTGTTTTAAGTAATGGTGAACAAGTAGATGTATATAAAATGAATGCGGATCCAAAAAGTCGAAGCTTAAATGCGAAGGAAAAAATGAAGTTTACACTTATCTGTTTCTTATCTCAAGCTCCAAATGATGTTAAATTCGTAAAAGTAATTACTGATGCGGTACGAGATCAGCAAACAAAAAATGAAGTGAGCACAGTAACTACTACTGAGATTACTATGTAAAAAAGAAAACAGCCTGATGAGGCTGTTTTCTTGTGTTTTCCAATTAAAAAGCGCAGTATCCAACAACTGGTTTAGAAGAACCAGTTTTAATGAAATAGTCAGGAGCAAAGCCTTGATCTAACTCACCACCATAGCCATTATCATCTACAAAATCCCAAACCTTACTTCCCATATAAGATTCGCCATTCACATAGCAAAATAACCAAAGTTGAGTGCCATCTGGAATGTTTGATTCGGTCCGTGTGCCATTTATTGTTGGAGTTGTGCGAAGATCTAGCCCAGAACCTGTTTTTTGTACCGGATAAAAAGCAGCTTCCGTTACCGATTGACTTGCAAATAAAACCGAACCTGCTACCGCTACTGAAGCAATTGATAATGCAACTTTTTTAAACATACGTGTTACCTCCTAATAAATTATATTTTATTGCAGATGGGGAATCCCCCTCATACCTATCAAATAAAAATCATCCTTTATTCAAGATTGGTAAGCATGAGGGAGAGCCCCTTTACTCCCCTATAAATTAATAGAATGTATGGTTAAAAATAAAAAATAAAGCTAATGTTTGTTTCTTTATCAATACTCTAGTTATGAGTTTGAAAAAATAGCGCTTTTGGTAAAATAAAAACTCTTATTTGTTGTTTTCAAACCATGTTTGAAACGTTTGTAAAGACTGTTCGCCTAATATACGATTCATTTCCTTTCCATCTTTGTAAGAAATAATTGTAGGTGTTCCTTTTATTTGAAACATATCCCAACCTTGTTTATATTCTTCTAGATTCAAAACTTGCATATCAATATTCATATTTTTTGTCATAGGAACTACAATTGGTGAAATCCTTTGGCAATGCGGACAGGTCGTTTTATAGAAATAAACTATTTTTGTTTTGTGATTTGATAGATCTTGTTGCAATTGTTCGGGGGTAATTTGATTTTTATAATAATTTACCTCCTCAGTACTTATGGTTTTTTCACTTTTTGTTCCTTTATTGGTTAGAACAAAAATAAGTGTAAATATTGATAAAATAGTAATAATGAAAAAAAGCATTTTTTTCATATACTGTTTCTCTCCTTGCTTATTTTCATAAGAATAAAGCCACAAATAATAATAAGAAGAAAGGCTATTAGAGCGAGAAATGGGATTGTAATAAAACCGAACCAATCTAAATAATCCCCTGTGCAAGGTATTCTCCCACATGATGTTCCGTTTTCAGATAAAAATGGGATTTTTTGAAGGGAATAGTGATAGGCAGCTATACATGCGCCAATGATAGCGAGAGTCAAACTATAAATCCCAATTCTATAATCTTTTCGTATAATAGCTGTTCCTAGTAAAAGAACTAGTGGATACATGAGAATACGTTGATACCAGCATAATGTACAGGGCTCATATTTCATTATTTCAGACAGGTACAAACTCCCAAGGGTTGCAATAAAGGAAATCGACCAGCTACTAAACAATATGTATTCTAGTTTTTTTTCTGTATTGTTCATGACCTCACCCTTCCTTTTTTAGAGATGGAAATAATGAAATAAATCCTCTAAGAAAATAGAAGATAAAAAATAAATTTTAAAAATAGTTAGCTCAAGAGTTATTATAAATTATGTTTTTGTTTTGTATATTGAGAAAATTTTGATTTTATAAAATCTTATAGAAGAATAAAGTAAATAAGGTGAGATGAATTGAAAGTGGGCGTATGCTTTTTGGGGAATGCCTATGCCTATCAAGCAAATGTTTTATAGTACTCTCAAAACGAAAATTTCTTCTCTACAGTCATTTATAAGAATTCAGCTTGTCTTGTTATTTAAGTAACGGCTAATAATCAGTGGGGTATGAAGAAATCCCCACTGATTAAAGCTTTACTTTATTTTTACCGATCTAAGAATGAGCAAATGGTTATGTAAATAAAATAAAACTTGATATAATAACTATGAAATCGTTCTCAAATATGGAGGGAATATATGAAAAAAATAGGAGTAGGGATTGTAGGATTTGGATTTTCAAGTACAACATTTCACATCCCTTTATTACAAACGATTGATGAATATGATATTCGCGCTATTGTATCTTCGAAAGAAGAGGTAGTAAAGCAGGCATTACCAACTGTGCAAGTTGTTAACACAATTGAAGAATTGGTAGAACGAGAAGATATTGATCTTGTTGTTATTACGTCACCAAATACAACGCATTTTCCATTTGTAAAAGAAGCTATTGTACATGGAAAACATGTTGTTGTAGAAAAGCCATTTGTTGTTTCAGTTGAAGAGGGTGAAGAACTTATTAGATTGGCGAAAGAGCATAATGTCTTTGTTAGTGTTTATCATAATCGCCGCTTTGATAATGATTTTTTAACAATAAAGAAATTAATTGAGGAAAAACAAATTGGAAATGTGTATACATATGAAGCGCATTTTGATCGCTTCCGTCCTCATATACGTGAGCGCTGGCGTGAAAAGAACTTACCAGGATCGGGGATTTTATACGATCTAGGATCGCATTTAATTGACCAGGTATTACATTTATTGGGAAAACCAGATGCTGTTAGTGCGGATATAGTAAAGCAACGACCTGGGGCAGAAACGGATGATTATTTCCATATTATACTTTACTATGGAATCAAGCGTGTCATTTTACATAGTAGTAGTTATGTGAAACATGCAGGCCCTCATTTTAGTGTTCATGGGGATAAAGGCTCAATTGTTAAATATGGTATGGATTCACAAGAAGACCAATTAAAAGCTGGTATGAAGCCAGGTGATATAGGATATGGAGAAGATAGTGAAAGTAATTTAGCTGTTTTAGAAACAGAAGAAGAAGTGAAGCGTATTCCAACAGAAGTGGGATGCTATGAAATGTATTATAAAGGAATTCGAGATAGTATAGTAAATGGTATGCAACCTCCTGTAACAGCCGAAGAGGGTTTACAGGTGATTCAACTTATTCAATTGGCAATTGAAAGTAGTGAAACAGGTAGAGTTATCTCACTATAAGTTAAAAAGACACGATTTCGTGTCTTTTTTTTGGATTTTAGGATTGGAATATATGTGTTTGTTGTGGGATATATTTTTTCTCTTCGAATGAAATATAAACAATTCAAATTACTAATCTAATTTTCCCGAGTGACATTTTCAGGGTTGGAAAGCCCATAAAAAAACATCGTAATGATATCTTTTATATGTTTTTCACGATCATCCTCCAAGAGTTGTACACCGTAATCTTCGCCGAACTTACTAAACATTTGAATGTATAGTAATATCATTTCTTTTGAAAGATTGGGATTAATTTCATTTTGGCGTTGTGCATTTTCTAATATCTCTAAAAACCAAGGCAGGACTGTTTCATTTTGGTAACGATATATAAATTCGCGAAGCTCTGGATCTTTTTGGATTACTTGCAACAGCATGTCAGGGTGAAATAAACTACCACTTTCCATTTTACGTCGCATCATCTTATGAAACATTTCTTGAAATGTCATATTTTCAGCTGCTATCTCTTGATAGAATTGAAACTCAGTCGTCGCAAATTCGTGAATAAGCTCTCGGAAAAGCGCATCTTTACTACCAAAATGATTATAAATGGTAACTTGAGATACTTTTGCTTTTTTTGCGATGTCCTCTATTTTTACTTCATTAAATCCACGCTCTGAAAATAATGATAACGCAGCGTCTTTAATGGCGCGTTTTTTCTTTTCTTTTACTTTTTCAAAACCGTTCAATACAATCACCTCATTTAAAATATACAAGAAAATAGAGATGAAAACAATATTTTTGAAATATGAACATAAAAATATTTCAAAAAATTGTTGCCAATTTAAATAGAGAGGAGTACAATAATTTTGAAATATAAAACACGAAATATTTCAAAAAATGAGGTGGAATAATGATTTCAGTCCAAAATGTCACAAAAAAATTTTCAAATGGAAAAGGATTATTTGATATTACTTTTCAAGTAAAAGAAGGTGAAGTTTTCGGTTACCTAGGGCCAAATGGTGCAGGGAAATCAACAACGATTCGTAATTTAATGGGATTTATAAAGCCAACTGCTGGTCATGCAGAAATTTTCGGTCTAGACTGCTGGAACGAAGCTGCAAAAATTCAAAGGGAAGTTGGTTATTTACCAGGGGAAATTTCCTTTATAGAAGGAATGAATGGATTAGAATTTTTAAAACTTATGCAAGGTATGCGCGGATTGAAAGATGTAAAGAGACGTGATGAGCTTATTGAAAGATTACAATTTGATGTGAAAACACCAATTCGGAAAATGTCTAAAGGGATGAAACAAAAAGTAGGAATTGTAGCTGCATTTATGCATGATCCAGAAGTGTTAATTTTGGATGAACCAACGTCAGGATTAGATCCACTCATGCAGCAAACTTTTATTGATTTAATACTAGAGGAAAAACAAAAAGGAAAGACAATCCTTATGTCATCCCATATTTTCACAGAAATTGAGCGGACATGTGACCGGGTAGCTATTATTAAGGATGGTCGCCTTGTAACGGTGGAAAATATTCATGATTTACAAGGCATGAGAAGACAGGTAATGGATGTAACGGTTTCATCTCAAGTGGAAATGCGTTCTTTACAAAAGGAAAATTTACACTTTGAAGCGGTGAAGGAGAATACAGCGTCCATTATTGTACAGGGGAATTATCAGGAAGTATTACAAACGCTTGCTAGGTATAATGTGAAAGCACTTCAAACGAGGGCGATGGATTTAGAACATTTATTTATGCATTATTATGATGCGAAGGAGGGTGTGAAACATGAATAAACAGCTGTTTTTAGCTAGCTTTAAAGAAAATCAAAAAAGCATATGGAGTTATTCAATTGGTGCGGCTCTTTATTTGTGGTTATTAATTTGGATATTTCCATCGCTCGTATCTGCGAAAGGATTAAATGAAATGATAGATGCTATGCCAGATAGTGTGAAAAAGATTGTTGGCATGGAAAATTCGATTCAAAATGTAAGTGATTTTTTAGCAGGTGAATACTATGGCATGTTGTTTCTAATTATATTGACAATTTTTAGTGTAACGGTTGCTACACATGTAATGGCTTGTTATGTAGATAAAGGGGCGATGGCTTATTTGTTGGCAACACCGGTATCTAGAGTGAAAATTGCAATAACACAAGGGGTAGTTCTTATTCTAGGATTGCTGATTATTATACTTGCGACGTATGGAGCTGGTGTATTAGGAGCAGAGTGGCTCTTGAAAGATAACAATTTAAATCAAGAAGTATTCTTCAAAATGAATTTAGTTGGGGGGCTGTTGTTTTTCGTAGTCAGTGCCTATTCATTTTTATTCTCTTGTATATGTAACGATGAAAGAAAAGCTCTTAGTCTTTCTGCCAGTGTTACAATTTTGTTTTATTTACTAGATATGGTAGGGAAATTAAGTGATAAGCTAGAATGGATGAGAAATATATCATTATTTACGTTGTTCCGTCCAAAAGAAATTGTGGCAGGGACATATAACATATGGCCGGTAAGTATTGGATTAATTTTTGGTGCGATTTGTATCTTTGTAGTAGCGATTGTATTGTTCAAAAAGAGAGATTTACCGCTATAGATAAATAGAGTTGAAAAGATAGTTAGTTCCTTTATGAACTAACTATCTTTTTTTATTTCTGGAAAATTATAAAAAAAGTGAACCTTTTTCCCCACTAAACCATCTAATAAGTGTAAAGTTTTATTGGAAGATATAAAGTGAAACTTTAATTAGTAGGGGGTTTCTTCATCCCCAATTGATTATTAGCCCGCCCCACCTAACTTCTTTGCTTTCGCTGAATTTTGAGGTGGTGGGTCTTACTGCCCCACAAATAGCGGGATAAAACGGGAGGATAGACAGTGAAAGTAATACCTGTATATAAAATAATGGTAAAAGAAGAGAGTAATGTTTCTTTAGCTAAAAACGGTGATCATGAAGCATTTGTCTCTTTAATACATACACATAAAGTTCAGCTCTATCGTATAGCCAAAGCAATGCTATATGATGAGAATGACGTAGAAGATGCGATACAAACAACAATTCTAAAGGCTTATGAAAATATAAAAAAGCTTAAAAATGAAGAGTTTTTCCAAACATGGTGCATTCGAATCCTGATGAATCAGTGTAATGAAATGATACGATCACGAAAAAAGGTAATTGCGATAGAAGGAAATAATGATTATATGATAGCATTTGATTCCTATGAAGATATAGATCTTCATAATGCAATTCAGTCTTTAAATGAAGAATTAAAAGCTGTAACAGTACTCTACTATTATGAAGACATGAATCAAGAAAATATTGCGGCATTATTAGAAATACCAAAAGGAACTGTTAAATCAAGGTTGTCACGGGCAAGAGAACAATTGCAGAAGCAATTACGAATGGAATAGGAGGTGTATGTGTTGGATAAGGATGAATTATTTGATGAAAAACTGAAAAAGCGAATAGACCGAGAGAAAACAATGTTACCGGAGCATTTGAATCGGAAAATTAATGATACATTACATAATCTCCCGGTTAAGAAGAAGTCTTATAGAGTTCAAGCTATGGCTGTTAGTGTGGCAATAATGGCATTGTCAATCGTTTCTATGTTTGAATTTTCTGTGCAAAGTTTTGCGCAAAAAGGTGGAGTATTTGAATATGTAACGAAAAAGGCATTTTCAGATTATGAAAATGAGGAAGAAACAAAATCTAATGTAAATTATCCTGAAAAAGAAAAAATTCACAAAAAAATGCTGGATTCAATCGATCATTTTAAAAATGTTAAGGGGCAATTTGAAGAGTACTCTAGTTCATCTCGCCTAATTACTACTTATAAGTACGCAATTGATACAAGGAATCAGAGAGGGATTTCTTCTAAAGAGGATCGTCAGTCAAAAAAAATGACAGTTTTATATAACCAAGGGAAAAAACAAGAATTTAATGATAAAGATTATACATATAAAGAAGTGAGATGGAAGTCAGAACCTAAAAATATAGAGTTACTAAAACTAACACCTACTGAAAGAGCATTTAATAAAGTGGGGGAGAAAAAGCGGTATGATGATGAATATGTCGGACTAGCAAAATATAGTATTCAATCGGAGTTTGCAAATTTGTTAATTCGATATAAAGATTGGAATTTTAAAGAAACAAAGTATCTTGGATTAGACTGTTATAAAATAGAGGGCGTTATAAACATAGAGATGCCTTTAAGTACATCTGAAGACTTAAGAGGAAAATTCGAAATGATTGTAGAAAAAAATACGGGGATTATGTTGAATTTTCTTAGTTTTCATAATGGAATGATCCAGTATTCTATTACTACGGAAAAGATACAAATAAACAAAGGGATTGATGAGAACGTATTTCAAAAAGATGTTTCTTCATACGAAAAATTGAAAAATGTATTGAATAAATAATGATCTTGTTATTTTGATAGTTTTTAATTCGTATAGAATAATAAATATCGGGGGAGCTAATATGGAGAAGAATTTATCTTCACGTGAAAAAAAGAATAAGAAAAAATATAAAAAAGGAAAAGTGATAGGGATATTTGTAGGGGTGTTGTTAGCTGTTGGAATAGGATATGGTGCGTATCTGTATAATAAAACTTCAAATGCGGTACAAAAAGCTTCTCTCAGTCTAGCAC
Source organism: Bacillus sp. 95MFCvi2.1 (assembly GCF_000374965.1). Lineage (NCBI taxonomy): Bacteria > Bacillati > Bacillota > Bacilli > Caryophanales > Bacillaceae > Bacillus > Bacillus sp. 95MFCvi2.1. The sequence goes on from NZ_KB895695.1 coordinate 120,006, forward strand.
GTGGTGAGAAATCTGATTTGCGTGAGGAAGTTGTAAAGCCAATAACAAATAATGTTTCTCTTTTAATTATGGGCATTGATGAAAATCAAGAGCGTCAAAAAGAATATAATGGTGCATTTCATACAGATGCATTATTACTAGCTACTTTTAATAAGGATGATAAGACAGTCAAGTTAATAAGCATACCACGTGATACGTATACATATGTTCCAATCGAAAAGAAAAAGGATAAAATAACACATGCATATGGTAGGGGCTTTGTAAAGAACGGAAAGGATGGAGGACCGCAAGCGTCTGTTGAAGCGGTAGAAAAATTATTACATGTACCAGTTGATTATTTTGTGAAATTCAATTTTAATTCATTTATAAAAATTGTTGATGATTTGGGTGGTATTGAAATAGATGTTCCAATTGAGTTTTCTGAACAAAATAGTAAAGATGAACCGGAGGCTATTCATTTAAAAAAAGGAATGCAAACATTAACTGGTGAACAAGCACTTGCTCTTGCAAGAACACGTCATATCGATAGTGATGCTATGAGAGGACAGCGTCAGCAGCTTGTCATTGAAGCGATCTTAACAAAATTAAAAAGTGCAGGATCTGTTACGAAAATAGGAAAGATGATTGATGCTGTAGATGGTGAGTTTAAGACAAACTTAGCTTTGGCTGATATGCTGTCGTTTTATAAATATGGATTAAATGCTTCAATTGAGAAAATTCAATTAGCTGGAGATGATTTGTATTTACCGAATGGGCCGAAAGGTGAACGAGTCTATTATTATAATCCAGATACAAAGAGTTTGAGAGAACTTAGTAATATACTTCGAATACACCTTGGATTAAGTGAACAGCAAATTAAAAAAGAAGATGGGGAGAGTTAAAGTATATGAAAAACATAATATAAAATATTTTTTAGTAAAGCAGATCATTATAAATATCTGCTTTTTTGTTTGAATGATACAGTGAAGATTTTTACCTCGATCTTTCGCTTGGTCAACAATTAACAATAATAGCTATTTTGTTAGTTACTTCAAAAGGGGAAGCCGCTGTAACTGGAGAGGGCTTTATGTATTGGCATCAACTTTATCAGCGATGCATGTTATTCCGTTAGAAGGATTGGTTCAACTAATAATCAGTGGGGGATGAAGAAAACCCCCACTGATTAAAGTTTCACTTTATGTCAGAAACGCGCGCTATCGTAAATTTAATTGGTAATGGTATTGCAACTGTAGTTGTTGCGAAAAGCGAAAATGAATTTAATGAGGGGAAAGATAAACAGATGCTAATAGGTATGCAAAAAGAAAAAATAGCCGGATAAAAAGGTCAGTAAAGCTGACCTTTTTTATTTTGTTAAGAAAGGATTTACTAGAATTATACATTATTTATTAACAATAATTCAGAAGAGTTTTCTTTACAATTGGAATAAATAGAAGAAAAATCAAATGCATATAGTAATACAAGAAAATTCTATATCAACGTAATAGAATGTTTATGAATATTACTGTAATAAAATAATTTTTACAAAATTTTTAATAATAATACTTTACAAAAAACAAAAAATTAGTAGAATAATAGTTAATAGGAATCTTTTGATAAGAATATAAAGAAAAACAGAATTATCAGAAATTTCTTAATCTAGAAACGTACAGGAAATTAGGGAGGGTACAAAAAATGAAAAAGAAAAAGATGAAGAAATTAACAGCAGTCGTAGCACCAGTTTTAGCAATGAGTATGGCATTAACAGCATGTTCTACAGGTGGAGACAAAAAAACAAGTACGAATTCAAGCGGAAGTGATAGCAAATCGGATGCTAAATTAGCGGCAAAGCAAGTGCTGAATCGTACAGAAACAAACGAAATTCCAACAATGGATACTTCGAAATCAACAGATACTCTTGGATCACAAATTTTAGGGAATACAATGGAAGGGTTATATCGCCTTGATAAAGATAATAAGCCAATCCCAGCTGCAGCTGAATCAAGTACGAAAAGTGAGGATGGCAAAAAATATACATTTAAACTTCGTAAAGACGCAAAGTGGTCAAACGGTGACCCAGTAACAGCGAAAGATTTCGTGTTTGCATGGCAACGTTTGTTAGATCCAAAGACAGCTGCTGAGTATTCGTTTATTGCATACTATATTAAAAATGCAGAAGCGATTAATAAGGGGAAAGCGGAAGTATCTACGCTAGGTGCAAAAGCGGTAGATGATTATACACTTGAAGTTGAACTAGAAAACGCAGTTCCGTATTTCTTAAACTTAACAGCATTCCCATCGTACTATCCATTAAATGAAAAGTTCGTAAAAGAAAAAGGAGATAAATTCGGTTTAGAATCTGATACAGTTGTTTACAATGGACCGTTTGTTCTTACAGATTGGAAGCATGAGGAAGGCTGGAAGCTGAAGAAAAATAATAGTTATTGGGATAAAAAGAATGTGAAGTTAGACGAAGTTAACTATAGTGTTGTAAAGGATATGGCAACTCGTGTAAATTTATATGATAGTGGCCAAATTGACTTTACTTTATTAGCTGGAGAGTTTGTTGACAAATATAGAAATAAAAAAGAAGAATATGGAGTATATTCAGAACCAAGTACGTTCTACTTACGTTTAAATCAAAAACGTGCTGGCCAAGATACACCGCTAAAGAGCAAAAAATTACGTGAAGCAATTACGTTGTCAATTAATAAAAAAGATTTAGCGAATGTAATCTTAAATGATGGTTCTAAGCCTGCTGATTACTTAGTGCCAAAAGGATTAGCGAACGGACCAGACGGTAAAGATTTCCAAGAAACGTTTAAAAATGGTCTGAAAAATGACCCTAAAAAAGCAGCGGCAGCTTGGGAAGAAGCGAAGAAAGAGCTTGGTAAAGATCAAGTGACACTTGAGTTCTTGAACTATGATACAAGTAATGCGAAAAAAGTTGGAGAATATGTAAAAGACCAAATTGAGAAAAACTTAAAAGGTGTAACAGTTAATATTAAAATGCAGCCGTTCAAACAAAAGCTGAAATTAGAATCTGAACAAGATTATGATTTCTCATATGCTGGCTGGAACCCAGACTATGCGGATCCAATGACATATTTAGATATGTTCGAATCAACAAACTCTCAAAACCAAATGAGCTACTCAAATCCGAAATATGATGAAATCATCAAAAAAGGAAAAACAGAGTTAATGGCAGATGCGAAGAAACGTTGGGAAGAGTTAGGAAAGGCAGAAAAACTGTTGCTTGAAGAAGATGTAGCGCTTGTACCGTTATACCAAAGTGCTAAATCGTATGTAATGAAACCAAACGTAAAAGGTGTTGTAAAACATAACATCAGCCCAGAATACAGCTTCAAGTGGGCTTACGTAACAGAAGAAAATAGTAAGTAATAGAAAGATAGAAAAGCATTTCTAAAGGTAGGTTGTCTACTTTTGGAGGTGCTTTTTTCTATGTAATGAATCTTGTTTAAAGAGACTTTAGATATTAGAAGTGGTGTTTGATATAAAATTTATATATGAATAATTTTATATTCATTTAAATAAATGATAAGAAGGGTATTGCTGTCATATAGTGAATGGAGAGATTTTGTAAAGTAGTGTGACTAAAATATACCATCATTATAGTAGAAAATATTTTCGAGATTAAAAAAAATAACTTTACAAAACATAAAAAAATAGTAGAATATTAACTAATAAGAATTTTCTGATAATAAAAATATATCGGAAATCTACCATGGGTATCATCGTACATATAATTAGGGAGGGTACACAATGAAAAAGAAAAAGTTGAAGAAGTTAACAGCGGTTGTAGCACCAGTTTTAGCAATGAGTATGGCATTATCGGCATGCTCGGGATCAGGTGGGGATAAGAAGACAAGTACAACGTCAAATAGTGGTGAAGAGAAAAAATCTGATATTAAATATGCAGCAAAACAAGTATTAAATCGTACAGAAAATCAGGAAATTCCAACAATGGATACTTCTAAAAATACAGATACCCTTGGGTCGCAAATTTTAGGGAATACGATGGAAGGGCTATATCGCCTTGATAAAGATAATAAACCAATCCCAGCTGCAGCTGAATCTAGCACGAAAAGTGAGGATGGTAAAAAATATACATTTAAGCTTCGTAAAGATGCAAAATGGTCAAATGGTGATCCAGTAACAGCGAAAGATTTCGTGTTTGCATGGCAGCGCTTACTTGATAAAAACACAGCTTCTGAATATGCGTTTATTGCTTACTATATTAAAAATGCAGAAGCAATTAATAAAGGAGAAGCAGACATATCTACATTAGGTGCTAAAGCGGTTGATGATTATACCCTTGAAGTGGAATTAGAAAAGCCTGTTCCGTATTTCTTAAATTTAACGGCATTCCCATCATACTATCCATTAAATGAAAAGTTTGTAAAAGAAAAAGGGAATAAATTCGGTTTAGAGGCGGATACAGTTTTATATAATGGACCATTTGTAATGTCTGAGTGGAAGCATGAGCAAGGTTGGAAGTTGAAGAAAAACGATAATTATTGGGATAAAAAGAGTGTGAAACTAGAGGAAATTAACTATAGTGTTGTAAAAGACGTAGCTACAAAAGTGAACTTATATGATACTGACGCAATTGACTTTACATTATTATCAGGAGAGTTTGTTGATAAATATAAACCGAAGAAAGATGAATATGGTGAGTATGCAGAGTCAAGCACTTTCTTCTTACGTTTGAATGAAAAACGTGGTGGCCAAGATACGCCGCTGAAAAATAAAAAGTTACGTGAAGCAATTGCATTGTCAATTGATAAAAAAGGTTTAGCAAATGTTATCTTAAACAACGGTTCTAAAGCAACGGATCAATTAGTACCAAAAGGACTAGCAACTGGTTCAGACGGTAAAGATTTCACAGAAACATTTAAAAATGGTTTAAAGCAAGATACGAAAAAAGCAGCTGCAGCATGGGAAGAAGCGAAAAAAGAACTTGGTAAAGACCAAGTGGCAATTGAATTGTTAAGTTATGATGATGGAACAGCGAAAAAAGTTGCTGATTATGTAAAAGACCAAATTGAGAAAAATTTAAAAGGTGTAACAATTAATACGAAAATCCAGCCGTTTAAACAAAAGTTAAAACTAGAGACAGCGCAAGACTATGAAATCTCTTACGCAGGTTGGAGCCCAGACTATGCAGATCCAATGACATTTATCGATATGTTTGAAACAAAGAGCCCTTATAACCAAATGAGCTACTCAAATCCAAAATATGATGAAATGGTTAAAAAAGCAGGAAATGAATTAATGTCTGATCCGAAGAAACGTTGGGGAGAGTTAGGAAAAGCAGAAAAATTATTGCTTGAAGAAGATGTAGCAATGGTGCCACTATATCAAACAGGTAGAGCATATGTAATGAAACCAAATGTAAAAGGAATTGTAAAACATAATATTAGTCCAGAATACAGCTTTAAGTGGGCGTATGTAGAGGAAAAAGGCGGAAAATAATATGAAATTAGAAAAGTGCCTCCGGAAGTAGGTCAACTACTTTTGGAGGTGCTTTTTCATGGGAAGAATCTTGTTTATAATTTGTTCTATTGCTAAAAGGATAAAAATTCATAAATACTACAATAAAAGTAGTATTTATGAATTTTTAAGATAATATAATCTCAAATTGATTAAGAATGGCAGTGAGGGATTAAAGGGCAATAAGACTCCTACCACAAAAGTTAGTGAAGGTGGAGGATGAAGAAAACCCACACTGATTAAAGTTTCACTTTATAGAGAGAAAGGAGGTTATATATAATTCGAAAAAATAGAGATGAATAAGAAAGCTTTAGTGCTCATATAGTAGATGGGGAGAATCTTGTAATGGTGCTATTAAAAAGCAAATCATTATTATAGAAAAACTATTTTCAGAATTTTGAAAAATAACTTTACAAACTTGAAAAAAATAGTAGAATATTAATTAATAAGAATTTTCTGATAATATCATAGGTATTAGAAAATCTCTCAAATGTATCATCGTACATATAATTTAGGGAGGGTACACAAATGAAAAAGATCAAGAAACTAACAGCGGTTGTGGCACCGGTTTTAGCAGTAAGTATGGCGTTATCGGCATGCTCGGGGTCAGGTGGGGATAAGAAGACAAATACAACGTCTAATAGTGGTGAAGAGAAGAAATCTGATATTAAATATGCAGCAAAACAAGTACTAAATCGTACAGAAACAAACGAAATTCCAACGATGGATACTTCTAAAAATACAGATACTCTTGGGTCACAAATTTTAGGGAATACAATGGAAGGGTTATATCGCCTTGATAAAGATAATAAGCCAATCCCAGCTGTGGCAGAATCAAGTACGAAAAGTGAGGATGGAAAAAAGTATACATTTAAACTTCGTAAAGATGCAAAATGGTCTAATGGAGATCCTGTAACAGCAAAAGATTTCGTATTTGCATGGCAACGGTTAGTAGATCCAAAGACAGCTGCTGAATACGCATTTATTGCTTATTATATTAAAAATGCAGAAGCAATTAACAAAGGAAAAGCAGAAGTATCTACTTTAGGTGCAAAAGCAGTAGATGATTATACACTTGAAGTTGAGCTGGAAAGCGCAGTTCCATATTTCTTGAACTTAACGGCATTTGTATCGTATTACCCACTAAATGAAAAGTTCGTAAAAGAAAAAGGAGATAAATACGGTTTAGAATCTGATACGGTAGTTTACAATGGGCCGTTTGTTCTAACTGACTGGAAGCATGAAGATGGTTGGAAGTTAAAGAAAAACGATAATTATTGGGATAAAAAGAATGTGAAACTAGAAGAAATTAACTATAGTGTTGTAAAAGACGCAGCTACTCGTGTGAATCTATATGATAGTGGTCAAATTGACTTTTCTTTATTAACTGGGGAGTTTGTTGATAAATATAAATCGAAGAAAGATGAATTTGGAACATATCTGGAACCAAGTACATTCTACTTACGCTTGAATCAAAAACGTGCTGGTCAAGATACACCACTAAAGAGCCAAAAATTACGTGAAGCAATTGCGTTGTCAATTAACAAAAAGGATTTAGCAAATGTAATTTTAAATGATGGTTCCAAACCTGCCGATTTCTTAGTTCCAAAAGGATTAGCGAATGGACCGGACGGTAAAGATTTTCAAGAAACGTTTAAAAACGGTTTAAAACAAGATTCTAAAAAAGCAGCGGCGGCTTGGGAAGCAGCGAAGAAAGAGCTTGGTAAAGATCAAGTGACACTTGAATTCTTAAACTATGATACGAGTAATGCAAAAAAAGTTGGTGAGTATGTAAAAGATCAAATTGAGAAAAATTTAAAAGGTGTAACAGTTAACATTAAAATGCAGCCATTTAAACAAAAATTAAAATTAGAATCTGAGCAAGATTATGATTTCTCATATGGTGGTTGGAACCCAGACTATGCAGATCCAATGACATATTTAGACATGTTTGAATCAACAAATTCTCAAAACCAAATGAGTTATTCAAATCCAAAATATGATGAAATGATTAATAAAGGGAAGAAAGAATTAATGGCAGATGCAAAGAAACGCTGGGAAGAATTAGGGAAGGCTGAAAAACTGTTGCTTGAAGAAGATGTAGCGCTAGTACCGTTATTCCAATCAGGTAGATCTTATGTATTACAACCAAATGTAAAAGGAATTGTAAAACACAATATCAGCCCAGAGTATAGCTTTAAGTGGGCATATGTAACAGAGAAAGATAGCAAGTAATTAAAAAAGCATTTCCAATGGTAATTACTTTACCTTGGAAATGCTTTTTTATGAGTAATGTGGGAGCTACTTTGAGAAAATAGTACGTTATTTTTGCACAGTACATTACGTTTATGCATATAGGTATTCTAGAAAAAAGAAGGAGAATCTTATGAAACGGAATGTATACATTGACTTTTTAGCTTATTACGGAATTGGAAGCGCACATCCTGGTGGTTTTACATTAACGAAACAGTTATTGGCACAGTTGCCATTATACCGTGAAGCAAATGTGCTTGAAATAGGATGCGGAACAGGGCGTACAGCAGCTTATATGAAAAAACAATATGGTTATAACGTCACAGCAGTTGAAAATAATGAAATTATGATTCGAAAAGCAAAAAATAGATGGACACAAGAACAATTATCGATTGAACTGATTAAAGGAACTGCTGAACAGTTGCCGTTTTTAAATGAGAAGTTTGATCTTGTATTAGGTGAATCTGTACTTGCTTTTACAAACAAAGAACAGGTGATTCCTGAATGTTATCGTGTCTTGCAAAAGAACGGGAAACTTGTTGTCATTGAAATGATAATTGAGAAGCACTTAACAAAAGAAGAAGAGGAGAAAATACTGCAATTTTACGGAATAAAGGAGTTACACACAGAAAAGGAATGGATTGATTTATTTCAAACGACAAACTTCAAAAGGATAACGATTGTAGGTGGAGGAACGATTGCCGAAACGATTGCAGGACAAATGGAACAGCCAGAATGGAACCTGTCACATTTTATTCCGACTGAATTGTACGATGCATGGGTGCAGCACGAGCAAGTATTGCAAATGTATCAACATATTTTAGGGCACCGTGTATTTATTTGTGAAAAATAAAAAGCAGATTAAAAAATCTGCTTCATTTATCCCACTATTTGTGGGCAGTAATATTCTCACCTCAAAATTTAGCAAAAGCATAGAAGTTAGGTGAGAGATAACCTACCCGTAAAGGCCCGATTGAGGATGGGTGATTAAAGTTTCACTTTATTCGCGTATGATATGATAACTGTATTTCATTATTTTTGAAAAGGAGTTGACTAAAAAATATAGTCGGCTTCTTTGTATATTAGATGAAAAATAATGCAGCTAAAGCAATACCAAAAATAAATCCGAAAGCTAATTCAACGGCACCACCGCAAAATCCTCCTCCACAGCCTCCATCAAAACCAAAGCCTCCATCAAAACCAAAGCCGCAATGGTTACATTGACCTAAACCACCACAAAAATCACAGCCACCACCTGCATATGCATCATTGTAACCAAATCCTGTATCAAAAGAGGATCTATAGGGTTCAATCCAAACAGAATCATTTGTCACATCCACAATCTTACCGATATGAACATAACCATCTACATCTTCAATACGTACAACTTTACCAAAATAACGATGACAAGTATTGTAACATTTTTGACAATGCATGTTCTTGCCTCCTTCCATATACAGTAATACGATATGTTATCGGGACAAGTGCGGCTTGTACGATTGACCTAAGTTTCATAATTGTTACGAGAAAGGGGGAATATATGGTGAAAGTGTATGAAAAAGGAGTGGGAAATATGGAATCTAAAGATCAATTCCAAACATATGAAGTTCCTTGGAATGAATTTACGAATGCCCTTCGTAGTGAAATGGAAAAACAAGTAGGAGCAGATATCATTGACCAGGTTGTTTGTGATTTAAAGGATGGGTTTGAAGTGTATACATATATACAAGGAGATTTGGATTTTGAATATAAAGAAGAACTTGAACGAAAATTTGGGAGTGATGGAAAAATTCCTAATTTATTAACTGTTATGTTATTAGCGAGTATTTATCATACAAGCGAAGAGAATATTCGTCTGCATGCGGATCGTAAAGACAATCCTATTGTTGAAGTATATGTGAAACAATAAAACACGCTGTTATAGGCGTGTTTTTATTTGTATGGAAAAATGTAAGGAAATTCACACTTTAAGGAGAGGGGATATTGTGGTTGCTTTTTCAACAGCGCATCGTATTCCTCATACCATTGCTACAGAAACTTTACAATATTCTTTTTTACGTGAAGATGGTAAGGAAGTTTCATATCTGTTTACGATGACTGTAGAAGTGATAGAAGAGGCTATTTAGAAAGCTTTATGCATAGCAAAAATGACAAGTGGAAGTAGGGAATATTTAAAAAAACACCGTATTTAAAGGTGGAAAGTTATTTTTAATAGAAGAGAAAATCAAACTTTTTTATAGGGATTTTTTGTATGAAGAGTCTGTTTTGATCAATTCTCTTTCAAAACAAGATCGTTACTGAAAAGAAGGTTATCATTCCAGTAATTTAGTTTACATAATGACATTGTAATAATCTACATATCCCAAAATACAAGTCATATATCTTGTTTCTTTTCATAAATTTAAACATAGGAATTTGTCTACAAAGGTGGCGAAGCCTCATCATGAAGATTCGAATTTGTGCCACATTCATCTTTTTTCTATTATTGTGTTTGAATCCTTTTTCAACTTTTGCAAAAGGAGAGGAGGCAAAAGAAAGGGTCGTTTCACTTGTATATGATGATTCTGGCAGCATGAGAAATAACGATCGCTGGAAATATGCCAACTATGCTTTGCAAAGTTTAGTTGCATTATTAGATGAAAGAGATAGATTTTCATATGTTCCAATGAGCCATCCTACTGAAGCGTTAAATGTCACGCTAACAAATGAGAAAAGACAAATAGAAATTGATCAAATTGGAGCGTGGAAGAATTATTTAAATACGCCGTTTAACGCAGTAGAGACCGCGATGCAATCTATTAAAAAGGAAGCAGACATAAATGGAAAACGTGAATTTTGGCTTATTGTATTAACTGACGGGGCATTTAACGAATTAGAAAAAGAAAAGAATGGCGGTAAAGAACAAATCACGCAGAAACTGGAACAGTTTAAAAAAGAAATGGAAGCGAAAAAAATATCATTGCATCCGGTTTTAATAACAATGGAAGAAAACTTAGGACAGCAAGAGCAACAACAGATGAATACGTTTAAAGAAATTTGGAAGCAAGAGATAAATGGTATCGTCATGCCAACGAGTGGAGAAGATGGAGTTATTCAAAGTGTAAATCAAGCTGCAGCCTTGGTTGCGAATCGAGATCCATTTTCTTCTGTTGAATCTGTCGTGAAAACGACTATATCGGGTAACAAATTAGAGATTACTACACCGTTCCCATTAAAACGAATGACACTGGTACAACAATCTTCTACTGCATCGCAATATCGGATAGAACGACTTTCTAAACCGTTAGCAGTACAATCTTCCTTTTCAATTCACGCACCAGGAGAATCAAAATTATATGGTGGTATTACCCATATCGGTGCTACGAATCATGAAATAATTAAATCAGGGACATACACGTTAGAAATTGATAGTGGTATTGTGAAAGAAGGATTGAAAGTACTTGTTGAACCAGCGCTTGACTATACCGTTTCTACTTATGATAAAGAGGATAAAGCGAAAAAAAACGTTGAGAAAATGTATGAGGGAACGAAAGCAGTGATTGAAGCGAAACCGACGGATTTACCAATACAATCTTCTTATTTCCAAGCAGAAGTAGAACTAGATGGAAAGCTGTATCCGATGAAATGGGATGATAAAGCACATGTGTTTTACTATGAATTACAAATTAAAAACCAATTTGTACGTGGGAAAGTTCATATGAATATAAAAGGGTTTTACAGGCAAACGAGAGAATTTCGAATTGATCCGATACCAAAGGCAAAATTATCTTTGCAAGTCATTACGAAAGATTATGAAGAAAAGGTGACGAATTTAGACAAGAGTAAACCATTTGTCCTGCAGCCATTACTGAATGGTGAACCAATGACAGAAGTGGAGGTAAAAAAGCTACTGCAATCTACTGATGTCACATCGCATCAATCGATTAACTACGAATTGCGGCAACATGACAATCAAATTTATGTGTATCCTCGTCCTTACTACTCCGATACATTCAATTTTACAGATACCGGCACCATAGAAGCTACCATCACTATAAACGATTCAAAGTTACAAGAAGTGAAGAAAACGATTTCGTTTCATATTCAAAATGCACCATTTTGGGAACGGTATGCGCTAATTTTTCAATTTGTAATCCCGGTTGCGTTACTGCTTTTGCTTGTTGCGATTCTTATTTTAGGGTGGATTGTCCGGCCAAGGTTTCATCGTAAAGCAATGTTATATTACGAATGGGATCAAGAAGTAGCAAAAGATTGGCTCTATCAATCTGAACCAGAATTATTAAGAAACAAGTGGTGGAAACATTATTTTGGTATTCCATTTCGAGCAGAACGAAAGACGGTACAATCAGTAACTTTTATAGCAAAAAAAGGTTCGAAGTCTATATTTGTAGCAAAGGAATCACAAGTGATTGGTATGATTATTGACGGTATGTTTATAACAGAGGAAGAGATCGGAAATGAGCATAAGACATTATATCCGAACGAGATTTTACTAATTGATCGTGGGTATGGAAAAGAAATTTATCGATATGAATGTGAATAATAGGAAATTCAAATAGGAAGGTGGTTCACATGACATTACAAGTTCCAACAATTTTAATTGGCTTAGGTGGAATCGGGAGTACCGTTACACACCAAATATATGAGAAATTGCCAGAGGAACGACGTAAAAAGGTAGCGATGCATGTCTTTGATACAGATGTGAATACATTAAGTAAATTTGAGCATATTCGTAAGTTCAAGACACAAACGAGCTCTAGTAAAACGCCGCGAGAATATATTGCAGGGGATCCAACGATTCCGGAATGGTTTCCAATGGACCCCACTATTCTAGATAAGCCGTTAACTGAAGGAGCTGGTCAACTGCGTGTGATTTCACGCTTAGCTCTTCGGGCAGCGATGAAAGAAGATAAATTGACTGCTTTTTGGCAAGAAATCGAAAAGATTTTTCCTGTCACAAGTGATCAAACAGAGTATGGTGTTCGAGTTATTATCGTTACATCGTTAGCTGGTGGTACCGGTTCGGGTATGTTCTTACAAATTGCGTTGTACCTACGTGAAATGCTTCGGAAAAAACTGCAGCATCATAACATTTTAATACGCGGTGCGTTTTTAATGCCGGATGCACTTGTTAAGACACGTACCATTAGTGCGAAAGAATTTGAAACTGTTCAGGCAAATGGTTATGCGTCATTAAAAGAACTTCATGCGATTACACTTGGCTCAACGGGTGAATTATCAAAGCGGGGCGGTGTAACAATTGAACTAGAGTATCGTCCAGATCAAGTGGATGAAGACGGAAGAACGAATCATACAATTAAAGAGCATCATTTACCATATAATTATTGTTTCTTATATGATTATGAAAATTTACACGGTCATCATTTACACAATCTGTCAGATTATATGGAACAAATGACAAACACGATTTATTTACAGCTATTTAGTCCGATGTCCACAAGTCATTTTGCACAAGAAGATAATCAGATTCAGCAATTGGCAGAATCGAATGGAAAAGCACGTTATTGTGGTGCTGGAACTGCAAAGCTTATTTATCCATATGAGCATGTGCTAAAATACTGTGCCTTGAAATGGGCTGTGCAAGGATTAGATGAATCCTGGCTACATTTAGATCAATTGTTTCAAGAGAAAAAACAGAGGTATGAACAAGATGTTCGTCGTGGTATGCAGCGTGAGAAGCCAGAGCGGGGAAAGAGTTATTTAGAAGATTTAGAGCATCTTGCCACTCGCCCAGAGCAAGCACATATTTTCTATAGACAAATGTACAATGAAACACGCGAAGGTGCAGAAGGTGGTAAGGTAGGCGTTGCGAAATCCAAGTTATTTTTAGAAGCGGTTGAAAGTTATGTACAGCGTACTGTACAAAAAGATGAAGAATTAAATAGGTTGCAGCATGAGTGTAAAATATCTGCCGCAAAGCTTAAAATGATGGAGCAAATGAAGGGTGAAGTGGCGAGAGTTGATCATGCTGTTAGGTTGTATGCCTATGCGATACCAAGCCGTGTGCATGAGCATGTGACGACACTTTTATATGACATGATAGAATCAGATCGATATACACCGAGTGGATCAGAGGGACAGTCATACCAACTAAATACATGGTTTTTAAAGAAAACAGAAGCTGTTCATCCAGTGGCTGCTCGTTTTATGCTATATGAAATTCGGAAACAATTAGTAGAGAAAATGAATCGTTTACATGAGAATAATGAACAGAAGCGTAATTTAATTCAAAACTATGATAAGAAATTTAATGTAAGTAATATTGATGGTACAGTTACAGCAGTGCGACGTGTTGAGCTGGCGCAACAACAAGGCTGGTTTGGAAAAATGTTCTATAATCAGCAGCGTACGTTCCGAAAAGAATTTGAAGATATAGTCACGCAATATGTGCATAAGTTGAATGAATATCGTAAAGAAATGTTACTGGAACTCGTTTATCAATCGCTATATCAGGCAGTAAATAAAATGATCCAACATTGGGAAAGATTCTTTGATAATTTACAAGAAACACGTGAAAATTTGCTGTTTGAAATTCAAAAACGCAGCAAAGAATTTGAAGGGAAAACAAATCCGACGAATGTATATGTGTTAGCAGATGAAAAACTACAAGAAAAAATATGGAAAGATATGCAGCAACATTTAAACTTAGGTGTGCTTCCAAAGGATATATCAGCAGAGATGTATATGAGCTTGTATGCGGAATATTGCCGCGATGCACAAGCAGAGGAAAGTCAATCGAAGAAAGTAGAGGATTTTTATCGAGAGCATATTTTAACGTATTGTTATAACGAGCTCCAAGTCCGATATCGTGACAAATTAGAACTCAATATTATTGAAGCATTGCGAAAAGAAGCTGATTTTAAAAAGCGTGATCGTAATGAATATGTGAGAGAAAAAATTGAAGATCTCTTCCATCTAGCAAGCCCATTTATCCCGAAGGTAGCCCATCATCGAGAGTTACAATATTGGGGTATACATCCATCACTAAAACAGGAACTACAGGAAGAACTATTGCAAGAAATGTTTCAAGAAAAAGATACAGTGAATGAAGCATTTTCACCATTTGAAGTAATTTGTTACCGAGCTCATTATGGATTATCATTACAAGATTTTCCTAAGCTTTCATCTGGACATCTTGCAAATGGTTTTATGAATGATAAAGGAGATTATTTTCAGTCTTATTATCGTCGTGTAAATAAATTAAATATCAAAAAATCGAATTTGACACCGCATTTAGATAAATATTGGCACTTACCAGCTTTTATGCCGGACTTAAATGCAACCCAGACGAAGTTAGATTATGATAAATGTAATCGTGCTCTTCTTTATGCATATATGTACCGGTGGATTAGTCTTGTCGCTGTCGATGGTCAGTTTGTCTATCAATATAACGGTGTAGGACGCAGCTTTTTAATTCAGTCCATGGGGAAAAATATTTCAAGTGAAAGTTATAAGTTACATCGGGCATTGCTTCATAATCCGTTTATTTATGAAAATATTCTGTCCCGTTTTGAAGAAGAACAGGAAAAAGCAATGCTTCAAGGGGGACATTTGTATACACAGGCCTTTGTATTAGGGGCTCAAGATGTAAGATGGCTTAGAAAAGAGCACGTTCATAATATTTTAGACATTATTTTAATGTACGACCGGGAGGCAAAATACGATCCAACGTTAGAAGAAACATCAGATGAATTATTGCGATTACTTCTTGATGAAATCGAGTTGTATTTCCAAAAATATTATGGAACAGGTGCAGATATGGTTGCAAAGAAAGAGAAAGAAATGTTTGTAAAACAACTATGGGACCGTTCGTATGCGAAAGGGTATGTTGATCCAAATAGTGCGCCTTATAAAAAATGGCAGCACTTATTACATGTTCAAGGTGAAGAACAAGATACAAAAACGAATGTATAGGGGAAAGATAGGGAACCCTTAAGTATGGAAATACTATTTATGAAAAGAGGGGTTCCAGGTGCCATTTTTAGGAAGTGTGTATCAAATATTTGGATTATACCCGGAGATTTATCATGCGATGATTTCTGTGGAAATGCAGGAAGAAGAATTACGTAATGAGCATGTGGAAAAGAGAAATGAAATAGAAATGGAAGATTAAGAAAAAACCATGCAGATTTTTATCTGCATGGTTTTTAATGATTCGTTTTCGGAGTACTAGTAATGAATTTCATTCGGAATACAAAAATAAAGTAACCAATACACCCTCCAATAAATGCAGGACAGATCCAGCCTAAACCTGCATCGTATAAAGGAAGAATTTTAGAAAAAGTAACATTGATTGCTTGAATAGGTATATTTGCTGCATTTAGTCCATCAAACAAACTAACGACAAAAGTTAGGAGTAAGCTCCATTGATATACCTCTGTTCTACCTTTAAATATAGGGTGTAGAAATGTTAAAACAATTAGCATAATTGCTAGTGGATATATCGCTGTAAGTACTGGAACAGAAACCGCAATTAACTCTGTCAAACCAAGATTTGCAATCAATGCGCTAAAAATAGAAAGCATAACAGCAAATGTTTTATAAGATATTTTCGGGAATACTTTATGGAAGTATGAAGAGCATGCTGTTACAAGTCCAACGCTTGTTGTTAAACATGCAACAGTAATCATTAAGCCTAACAATAAATTTCCTAAAGAACTAAAATAATAATTAGCTACTTTAGCTAATACTTCTCCTCCATTTGTTAAGTGCCCTAGTTTAGATACGCTAGCGGCTCCCATATAAGAAAGGGAAGTATAGACAATTGTTAATACAATTGCTGCAATACCAGCAGCCTTTGCACAAACGCTCACTATTTCTTTTTTATCATAAGTACCCTTCTCTTTTATAGCATTGATAATAATAATACCGAATACAAAAGATGCAAGTGTATCCATTGTTAAGTAGCCTTCTTGGAAACCTTTAAAAAAAGAATTGTTCACGAATTCTTTTGTAGGTACCTGAATAGGGCCGATTGGTTGGACAAACGCTGCAACTACTAAAATCCCGATGAATGTAAGTTTGATAGGTGTTAAAAGTTTCCCAACAACATCTACAATTTTCGTTGGATTAAATGAGAACCAACATGTAATACTAAAGAAAATGATTGTGAAAATAAGTAATGCAACCGTTTCTGTTCCGTCAGATAAAAATGGTTTTACACCTATTTCAAAAGAAACACTTCCAGCTCTAGGGAGTGCAAATAACGGACCAATTGCTAAATAAAGAATAAATGTGTACACAGCACTGAACCAAGGATGAACACGATTCGCTAATGTTTGTAAATCATCACTATCAGAAATGCCAAATGCTAGAACGCCTAGCAAAGGAAGACCTACTCCTGTAATTAAAAATCCAGCAGTAGCAATCCACACATTATGCCCAGCTGCTTGTCCTAACATAGCTGGGAAAATTAAATTTCCAGCACCAAAAAACAGTGCAAATAACATAAGGCCGATTACAAGGATACGAGAAAAGGGTACTTTATTTGCCAACTTAAAACCTCCATTGAAATAATTCTTTAAAATACCATAATGCCACATAGAAAATTCTGAATTTTAAAATTGTTATATTCACAACGTTTTTTATTATACTCATATGAAATTTATATAGCAACCAAAAAAAAATTTTTTGAATTAATAATAAAAAGTAAATTTATGATATGAAATTTATATCATGCAAATAATAGAGTTAAGATACAATCAAGTGACTATGGTTTTTATTTCACAAAAATAATTTCAATTATGAAATAGTTGAGCGTACATGTGTCTTGTAGGGGATGATGAATAAAACATTAATATTAGAAAAATGAATCAAGGGATATTCCTGGTAATAATTGAAATTTAATAATTTGGATTTGTAAAATAACACTCTTTATTACATAATTATCCATTCTAGAGTGATTGATCTTATTATTGACAATTGAATTAATTATATGATAAATTCAATCCTGTTTCTTAGTGATGCATCATTTGAAAGAATATCGTATAGATAATTTCAAATGTGCATTTCGAAAAATTCTGTTTTTTCGAAATGCAAAGTTTAGAAATAAGTAAAAATTATAGCTATTGAAAAATAATAATTATAAAAACTTTAAAAAGGAAAAGAAGAAGTTGTACTTAGTAAGGGATTATATTGAAAACGAGGTTTCTATTAATGAGTCTACTAATTAAAAAGGAAATGAATGAAGAAAAGAAAAGGGTATTGAACCAAACGTTAGGAGCATTTGATTTAACTCTTTTAGGAATCGGGGCAATTATTGGAACTGGTATTTTTGTATTAACAGGTATTGTGGCAGCGAAACATGCTGGCCCGGCAATTGTTCTATCTTTTGTATTGGCTGCAATTGTTTGTGCATGTGTGGCATTTTGTTATGCTGAATTTGCTTCTACTGTTCCAGTATCCGGTAGTGTATATTCTTATACATATATTACATTAGGAGAAATTTTTGCTTTTATAGTTGGTTGGTGTGTCATGTTAGAGTATTTATTAGCGACCTCTGCGGTAGCAGCTGGGTGGTCCGCTTATTTTCAATCATTACTTCTAGGATTTCATATTAAAATTCCTACTCTTTTTGCCTCGGCACCGGGCATGGGGAAAGGTGGAATCATTGATTTACCTGCAGTTTGTATTGTTTTAGTTGTTACATTTTTATTAAGTCGTGGTGCGAAAGAAAGTGCGCGTATTAACAATATAATGGTTATTATTAAACTTGCTGTTATTTTAGGATTTATTATTGTAGGTGGACAATATGTGAAACCAGAGAATTGGCAACCATTTCTTCCGTTTGGATTTCACGGTGTTATTGGAGGAGCGGCTACTGTATTTTTTGCCTTTTTAGGTTTTGATGCAGTTGCTACAGCAGCTGAAGAAGTGAAACGCCCACAACGCAATGTTCCAATTGGTCTTCTTGTATCGTTATGTATTTGTACAATTCTTTATATTGGTGTTTCATTTATTTTAACAGGAATGGTACCATTTACTGAATTGAATGTAGCTGATCCAGTTGCATATGCATTGCGTGTTGTAGGAGAGGATAAAATTGCAGGTTTGTTATCAGTAGGAGCCATTGCTGGTTTAACTACAGTTCTTTTGGTAGCCATGTTTGCTTTTGTACGGGTATCTTACTCAATGAGTCGAGATGGATTACTTCCAAAGAAGCTTTCAAGTGTGCATAAACGTTTTCAAACACCATTCCTTAATACGTGGATTACAGGAATGCTCGCAGCACTTTTAGCGGGGCTTGTAGATTTGAATTTATTGGCGAATTTAGTGAATGTGGGAACGATAACAGCTTTTATATTTGTATGTATTGCGGTAATTGTACTGCGTAAAACAAACCCAAATATTGAAAGACCATTTCGTGCACCGTTGGTTCCTTTTTTACCGATAATGTCAATAATAAGTTGTATGTATTTAGCTTTAAATCTTTCTAAAGTAACTTTAATCAGTTTTATGGTTTGGGTTATGATAGGTATTTTGGTTTATTTTGTGTATGCTAAAAAGCATAGTAATGTAAGAAAAAGAAATGGCGCATAAAGTGTAATAACCATCCCCTAAGGTGGGGTGTTAGCCCTCATCAATTTAGCTTTACTGCTTGCGAATAGCGGATAAATAATTGAAATAACAGCTGTAGGCTGAAAAGATAGCTTGTTTACAAGTAATTCTTTACTGTCTACAGCGATTTTTATTTGTATATAAATAAAAACCCCATTATTGTAGAAAAAATTAAATTAAAAAAAGAAAGTGATGTGAGAATTAATAATGCTCGTAAAATGTATGTATATATTGTGTATTAGTGTCGTTGCTTTTTCGATGATGGGACTTGATAAACGTAAAGCAGTGAAAAAACAATGGCGTACCCCTGAGAGTACATTGTTTTTAATGTCTGCAGCAGGAGGAGCAATCGGAACGTGGATTGGAATGTATGTTTTTCACCATAAAACTCATAAAAATAAATTTAAAATTGGTATACCGCTTCTTGTTGCTATAACTTCATATGTTTTATGGGTAATTTAGGTTTACTTGGTTAGTTAGAGTTCGTGCAACAAATTAGGTTTCTATGAGGAGTCTAAAAGGAATTTAGCTGTTTTCTGCTAGGTTCTGAAGTATGTCATATTAAAAATAAGTAAGTTTTTTGAAAAAGGAATTTCATTGTCGAAAAAGATAGGGAGAGAATATTTGTAAAGGTTTAAAGATACACCTTATAATGAAGGGAAAAAGAGAAGAGGAGAAAAGGGAAGATGGAGAGTCAAAAAGCACTGCAAAAGCAAGGGGTTTTATACGCAGCTGGTGCTTATATGATGTGGGGAGTTCTTCCGATTTACTGGAAATGGGTGGGGGAAGTTCCTGCAGAAGAGATATTAGCACATCGTATTGTTTGGGCATTTGTTTTTATGTTACTAATTTTGGGAGTATCGAGACGATTGGGGCAATTTCAGAGTGAACTTGTGAGTCTTTTTAAACGACCTAAATTATTAATTTCATTAACGATCGCTTCCGTTTTAATTAGTGGGAATTGGTTTGTGTACATATGGGCTGTGAATCAGAATCATATCATTGAAGCGAGTCTTGGTTATTATATTAATCCTCTTGTAAGTATTTTACTTGGTACAGTTGTTTTGAAAGAAAAACTTAACTTTTGGCAATATGTTGCAGTTGGTTTAGCAGGAATAGGTGTTATTATTTTAGCGTTTCGATACGGTTCAATTCCATGGATTGCTCTTTCACTGGCATTTACATTTGGGTTATATGGGTTAACCAAGAAATTGCTGAATTATGATGCAATGATAGGACTTACGATGGAAACAATGATTGTGACGCCTCTTGCATTCATTTATTTAGTTATGATTGGTGAGCATGGTTTTGGTTCGTTTGGCTCTATTTCGTTTACTTCAACGCTAATTTTAATGGGAGCAGGGACTGTTACTGCATTACCACTTTTTTATTTTGCAAAAGGAGCACAACTTATTCCGCTATATATGATTGGATTTTTACAATATATTTCTCCGACTATTAATCTTATTTTAGGGGTTTTTGTGTTCCATGAGCATTTTACATCGGCTCATATGACAGCATTTTTCTTTATTTGGGTTGCATTATTGATATTTTCGGTGGCAAAAACAAAGTTTTTGCTTCGTAAGCAACCAAAGTTTCTTAAAAATAAATCAGCAAAAGTATCATAAAGCGTAGTATTTTCTACGCTTTTTTCTTTATACTTATAGTATAGAATTTCCATTACTGCAAGTAGGGAGCTGGAAATATGGAAACAATTTTACATAATGATCCGCTTATGGCAGCTGTAATTGCCTGGTTTTTGGCGCAATTAACGAAAGTTATTTTTAAGTTAGTAAAGACAAAAGAGTTCGATTTTGCACAGTTTTTTGCTTCTGGTGGAATGCCAAGCTCTCATTCTTCAACAGTTACAGCGTTAGCAACAGGAGTTGGCATGGTGGAAGGAATCACGAGTGCAGTTTTTGCTATAGCAGTCATTTTTGCTATTATTGTCATGTACGATGCTTCAGGAGTAAGGCTCGCGGTAAGTAAACAGGCGAAGATTTTAAATGATTTTTTTCATGGCAGACAAACCGAATATAAAAAGCTGAATGAGCTTGTTGGACACACACCTTATCAAGTGGTTGTCGGAGCTATTTTAGGAATTGTTGTTGGAATTGGATATTGTTTATGAGCAGAATGTGTATTTACATGTTCTGCTTTTATCATTTTAACCGAGAAGCCCCCCTCCTCCAAACGAAGTGAAGGTGGGGGTAGTTCAATTGTTTTATACATAATTGCGTGCGAAGTGGCATATCGTATACGGATTTAGAAAGGGTAGGTGAAAAGGGTGTTATTATATGAAAAAGTGCGTCAAGAAGTCGAGCGGAAAGTTACTGCACTTCGAACGATGCAATATCAAGATGGGGCTTGGCGTTTTTGTTTTGAAGGTTCTCCATTAACGGATTGTCATATGATTTTTTTACTAAGATTATTAGGACAAAATGGTGAGATGGAGCCATTTGTTACTCGAGTTGCATCTCTTCAAACAAATGAAGGAACCTGGAAGCTATATGAAGATGAATCTGTTGGCAATTTGTCTACTACAATTAATGCATATGTCGCTTTACTTGCTTCTGGAAGGTATACGAAAGAAGATATAAATATGAAGCGTGCAGAAGCGTTTATTCGGAGGCAGGGTGGGATTACAAAGGCTCACTTTATGACGAAGTTTTTATTAGCGCTTCATGGAGGATATGAATATCCTTCTTTATTTCACTTCCCAACACCCATGTTATTTTTACCTGAAGATTCCCCGCTTAGTATATTTGAGCTAAGTAGTTCCGCACGTATTCACCTCATTCCGATGATGATTTGTATGAATAAACGATTTACTGTGTCCAAAACGATTCTTCCTAATTTAGATTATATTTCAGGTGGGAGTAAAAAGCAGTGGTTCCGTGAAGAACGTTCATCATTGTTTCAAACGCTTCTTGGTGACGTGAAAAAGTTTTTATCTTATCCGTTATCTTTACAACATAAGGGATATAAAGAAGCAGAGCGTTTTATGATTGAGCGGATTGAAACAAATGGAACACTATATAGTTATGCGAGTGCTACATTTTATATGATTTATGCATTGCTTGCACTTGGGCATTCGATTCAGTCACCGCTTATTTCCAATGCAGTATTAGGATTGAAATCTTATATATGGAATATGAACAAGGGGACACATCTTCAAAATTCACCATCTACAGTGTGGGATACAGCTTTACTAAGTTATTCGTTGCAAGAAGCAGGTGTACCAAATGATAACCAAATGATTCAAAAAGCGACAGATTATTTGTTGCAAAAACAACATAAGGAGAAAAAAGATTGGAGTGTGCATGCTCCATCACTAGACGCTGGAGGTTGGGGCTTTTCTGATGTGAATACAACAATTCCAGATATTGATGATACAACAGCTGCCCTAAGAGCGATAGCACGAAGCCGAGAAGGAAATCAAAGAATAGAAGAAGCTTGGAGAAAAGGCATTGAATGGGTCAAAGGGTTACAAAATATTGATGGAGGCTGGGCAGCTTTTGAAAGAGGTGTAACGAGTCATTTTCTGACTCATTTACCACTTGATAACGCAGGAGACATGACTACGGACCCATCTACGTCAGATATTACAGGTAGGGTGTTGGAGTTTTTTGGAACATATGCTCCGCACCAGCTAAAAGATGACCAAAAGGATCGAGCAATTAAATGGTTAATGCAAGCACAGGAGAAGAATGGATCATGGTATGGAAAATGGGGAGTGTGTTACATATACGGTACTTGGGCAGCCCTCACAGGTTTACGTGCTGTAGGAGTTCCATCTAATCATACAGCTTTACAAAAAGCAGCTACATGGTTAGAGCGTATTCAACATAACGATGGAGGTTGGGGAGAGTCTTGCAGGAGTAGCATAGAAAAGCATTTTATTTCGTTACCGTTTAGTACACCATCACAAACGGCATGGGCACTCGATGCACTTATTACTTTTTATGATACGGAAACACCTGTCATTCGAAAAGGGATTTCTTATTTACTTGCACATCTAAATCAGAATCAGGATTATCCTACAGGCATAGGGCTACCAGATGGTTTTTATATTCGCTACCATAGCTACCATCATATATTTCCAATCCTTACTTTTGCGCATTATATCAAAAAATATATGAAATAAACCGAGAAATGATCTCGGTTTATTTCATTTTGTATGGGTAGTAGTAGGTCCCAATTGCAAAAGGATAAGGGCGAGATAGCGCCTTATTTTTGTTTAGACTGGCGTTTTTGACGTGCATCGGCGGCGTCAGCACGTGCATTTGCTTCTAAGTCATCATGATCAGCAAGTTCACGAGAGAACTCTACATCGATGCCATCAGAAGTTTTGCTATACCCTAGGTTCTTTTTGTTCATTCGACACAATCTCCTTGTGTTTATGCTATGTTGCAAGTTTAGTTTGACACAAATAGACTTTTTTATACAAAAAGGATTTGGAAAGCATAAAGCCGAAATATACAGTATAAGTAATAGAAATGGGGGATAGGGATGGATTTTTTACATGGGAAAACAGCTGTTGTAACAGGAGCAGCGCAAGGGATTGGGAAAGAAATTGCTTGTACTTTTGCAAAGTTAGGTGCAAAGGTGTTAATCAGTGATGTAAATGAGAAGAAATTAAAAGAAACAGCAAGAGAATTTTTAGACCAAGGATATGAAGTAAGTTTATACGCATGTGATGTGAGTAATCAAAGTGAAGCGAAATCGTTAGTCGAATACGCAGTTCAAACATTTGGAGAATTACATGTTTTAGTGAATAATGCAGGGATTACAAGAGATGCGATGTTACATAAAATGGAGAAATCAGCTTGGGAGCAAGTAATGCAAGTAAATTTAACAGGTGTGTTTTATTGTATGCAACCGGCACTTCTTTACATGAGGCAGCAACAATTTGGACGTATCATCAATATTTCTTCGATTAGTAGGGAAGGTAATATTGGGCAAGCAAATTATGCTGCAACGAAAGCGGGCGTCATTGGATTAACAAAAACGGCAGCAAAAGAAGTGGGCGGATTTGGTATTACTTGTAATGCCATTTGTCCCGGTTTTATGGATACAGATATGACAAAAACAATACCAGATAAAGTGAAAGAGAAGATGGTTGGTGCAATCCCAGTTGGAAGAATTGGAATGCCACAAGATATCGCGAATGCAGCGGCCTTTTTCGCTTCAGAGTATGCTTCTTATATTACGGGCGAGGTATTAAATGTGAGTGGTGGCTTGCAAGTGTAAGAGATAGTTCCATATTTTCAAATATGTTACGGAATAAAATAATTGGATTTTCTAAAAAATTTGTTACATAATAAGTAGAGCCTGACCAACCTTGGTCAGGCCCTTTCATTTAGTTTAGGTTCACCCAAACACTCTTCACTTCTGTATAGTTATTTAATGCATAAGAACCCATTTCACGGCCAAGGCCAGATTGCTTAAATCCACCAAATGGAGAAGCTGCATCAAATACGTTGTAACAGTTTACCCATACTGTACCAGCACGAACTTTACTTGCAATGTAATGTGCATTCTTTACATTTTCTGTCCATACACCAGCGGCTAAGCCAAATGATGACTTATTTGCACGTTCAATTACTTCGTCAATATCATTAAACGGCAATGCAGAGATGACAGGACCAAAAATTTCTTCTTTTGCAATTGTCATTTCATCATTTACGTCCGCAAATACAGTTGGAGCGACGAAATAACCTTGCTCGTATGGTTTGTTTCCACCAACAAGTACTTCTGCGCCTTCTTCGATCCCTTTTTCAATGTATCCCATAACGCGTTTTTGCTGTTCTTCAGAAACAAGAGGTCCAATTGTAGTTTGTGGATCTAGACCTGCACCTTGTGTTAATTTTTTTGAATATAGAACAAGGTCAGCCATAACATTATCATACATTTTCTTTGGAATAAATAAACGTGACCCTGCACAGCATACTTGACCTTGGTTAAACATAACACCGGAAAGTGCTGCTGGGATTGCTCGAGATAAATCAGCATCTGGTAAAATAATATTCGGTGATTTACCTCCAAGTTCTAATGTAACTCGTTTTAATGTTTCAGATGCTTGTCTCATAATTTGTTTACCAACCGGAGTAGAACCCGTAAATGCAATTTTATCAACGAGAGGATGATTGACAAGAGCTTGTCCAGCTGTCTCGCCAAATCCTGGTACGATGTTGACAACGCCTTTTGGGAATCCAGCCTCTTCAAATAATTCAGCTAAGTATAGAGCGGAAAGAGGTGTTTGTTCTGCTGGCTTCAATACGATTGTACAACCAGTTGCAAGAGCAGCCCCCATTTTCCACATTGCCATAAGGAGTGGGAAGTTCCACGGAATAATTTGCCCAACAACACCAACAGCTTCATGGCGTGTATAGTTAAAATATTCACCAGAGACTGGGATTGTTTGACCGACAATTTTTGTAGCCCAGCCAGCGTAATAACGCATATGTTCAATTGCAAGCGGAATGTCTGCTGCTAATGTTTCGCGAATTGGTTTCCCATTATCCAATGTTTCAAGTTGTGCAAGTTCCTCTTTGTGTTCCTCCATTAAATCTGCAAGTTTATACATAAGACGGCTGCGTTCAGCGCCGCTCATACGCGACCAAGGTCCTTCATCAAATGCAACTCTAGCAGCTACTACAGCTTTATGAATATCTTCGCGACCAGCTTCGGAAACAATCGCAAGTGTTTCGCCAGTTGCTGGGTTAGGAGTTTTAAATGTCTTTCCGGAAGCGCTTTCGACGAACGCCCCATTCACATATAATTTTTTTGTTCCTTGAAGAAACTTTTCTACTTTTTCATGAAGATTTACAGCTAGTTGACTCATTGTATAACCCCCTTGAAAATATAATGTAAACGCAGTACGAGACGGCGTTTATTCCTGTAACAAAGTTGTAAAGAAACTAGATGGAAGACCTCTAATTTTAATCATAAATAATAAAGACTGAAAATTCAAATTTCATTTACGTTACAATTGTAAAAATTATGTAATACGGAGTTGGATTCTATATATTTGCAAAAAATCCTTCTAGTTTTTCTTTTCTAGTAGGAAAAACTAGAAAAACAATGTTACAATTATACATCGTGAGAGGAGGGAGAAAATGAAGGATTATCATGATGATCCACGCTTTCGAATTGCCCATAGAGAGGCGTTAATTGGTCTTGGACTTGCTTTTATCAATTTTATAATATGGTATGGATTTGCCTATGGGCTTGGGAGTAAAGATCCAAGTGAATATACATATGTATTAGGTTTTCCGGCATGGTTTTTTTATAGTTGTATAGTCGGTTTTGGTGTAGTAGTTATACTTCTTATTTTAATCGTGCGTTTTGCATTTCAAGATATTTCGCTCGATGAGGAAGAAAAAAGTGAGGAATGATAAATGAATTGGTACGTAATAATCCCAATGATAATTTCTTTTATCGTTGTATTTTTAATTGGTGTATATGCATCAAGACGTGTACAAGCAACCGCTCATAATAAATTTTTACAAGAATATTTTCTTGGAGGACGTGAGCTTGGCGGTCTATTATTAGCTATGACAATGATTGCTACGTACGGTAGTGCGAGTAGTTTTATCGGTGGACCTGGAATTGCATACAATATGGGGCTTGGATGGGTATTATTATCAGCAATCCAGGTTGTAACGGGTTACATTGTCTTGACGGTAATTGGTAAAAAGTTTGCAATCATTGCAAGAAAGATGGAAGCAATTACGCTTATTGATTATTTAAAAGGAAGATATAATCATAAAGCAGTGGTCATTCTTTCAGCAGTATGTATTATTATCTTTTTATTTTCAGCAACAGTTGCTCAGTGGGTTGGAGGCGGAAGGTTAATTGAATCGTTAACAGGTCTTTCGTATACAACGGCTTTATTTCTTTTTACATTCTCTGTACTTGTATACGTTTTAATTGGTGGATTCCGCGCAGTTGCTTTATCTGATACATTGCTCGGCATTATTATGTTAGCAGGTACGACAATTATTTTAATTGCAACAGTGATTGCTGGTGGCGGGATTGAAAAGATTATGCAAGAACTGGTTCGAATTAATCCCAATTTAATTACACCATTTGGTGCAGATGGCAGTTTAACGAAAACGTATGTGACATCATTTTGGATATTAATTGGTGTTGGTGTTGTTGGATTACCGCAAATTAGCGTGCGTGCGATGTCTTATAAAAATTCAAAAGCGATGCATCAAGCTTTAATTATCGGGACAATTGTTGTTGGTACAATTATGATTGGTATGCACTTAACAGGTGTATTTGCACGCGTGGTGCTTCCAGGCGTAACTGTACCAGACAAAGTAATGCCACTTCTTGCGATGGAAGTATTGCCACCTTGGCTTGCTGGAATCTTTTTGGCTGCCCCAATGGCGGCAATTATGTCAACGGTAAACTCACTTTTACTACTAGTGAGTTCATCCATTATTAAAGATATATATGTGAACTATATAAATGAAAATGCGGCGGATACAACAATAAAAAAAGGAAGTCTATGGATTACGGGTATCATTGGTTTACTTGTATATGCCGCAGCTATTAAACCACCAGATTTCTTAATATGGTTAAACTTATTTTCCTTTGGTGGCTTAGAAGCAGCATTTATTTGGCCTATTGTTTTAGGGCTATATTGGAAGAGAGGGAATGCAGTTGGCGCGCTTGCATCCATTCTGGTTGGTGTGAGTTCTTATATGCTATTTCACCTTTGTTTTCCAAATCCGTTTGGTATACATACAGTTGTGTTTCCGATTTGTTTTGCTTTCATTGCGTATGTAATAGGTAGTATGTTAACTTCAAATAAAGTGAAACTTTAATTAGTGGGAGGCTTCATTTCCTACCTAACTTCTTTGTTTTGGCTGAATTTTGAGGTGGAAGTGTTACTGTCCGCAAATAGCGGGATAAAGTAGCATAAAGATATAGATTTGAATAAAATATACAAATTGGATAGGTTCTATATTTTTTAATCAATGATAGAAAAAGATGATTAGGTTGGGGCAAAAGAGTTTATGCTTTAACCAAATAAATTTGGTGAAAAAATAGGCAATATAAAAAGTAGGGCTTTTATAGATTCAATAAGAGCTCTACTTTTTATAATTAAAAACTTAATTATGATGCAAATTTATGTGTAGGATAGGTTGGATAGTTATTTTTATGTTTATGGAAAAGTTTTCGAAAAACAAATCCGTCTAGACCAACACGTCCAGCGTTATGTCCTGCAACTAAAATCAGTATAGACAATAGTATCATATTTGGATTTGTACTTATAGTTCCACTTAAAAGAAAAGCAGTGTTCATGATTAATCCGAAAAATGCTGCGGTTTTCGTAAGCCCTCCTAAAAGAAGACCAAGCCCAACTAAAATTTCTCCCCATTGTACGAGAAAGCTAAATAAATCAGCATGTGGAAGAGCAAAATGTTGTAGAAAATCAGCCCACCAGCCTTGTACAGCTGGATGATCTCCACTTGCTTTGGCAATTGCACCTTTTAAAAACCCGCTTGCGTCAAATGACTGACCAAAAAGCTTTCCTAATCCAGCAGATAACCAAGCGTATCCTAAATATAAACGAAGGGGTAATAGAATAAATAAAGCTTTTTTGTTATTACGTAAAAAATCAATAAACATAATAAATTCCTCCGATACATAATAAAATGTATTTACAAGTTTATTATGTATTTTTATGAATCGAATCACAATGAACGAAATTTGAACAAATGGTTCAATCCAGTGGTTGTTTGAATAATTCATCGTTTGTTCAAAAAGCAGTGTGTGAATACAGTGTGATTTTAATTTATGGCGTATATGGTTTAAAAAATAGTTAACATGTATTTTGGTTTATACCATAATAAGAGGTGCAGGGATGGGGGGGAAGTGCCATGAAAAAGGTGCTTTTTTTGGGAGATCCAGGTATTGATGATTCTTTAGCCATTATGTATGGGCTATTACATCCTGAGATTGAAATCGTTGGGATAGTAACTGGATATGGAAATGTAACACAAGAGCAAGCAACGAGCAATGCTGCGTATTTAATGCAACTAGCAGGCAGAGAGGATATACCAATTATAAATGGAGCAAAAATGCCATTGTCAGGTGAATTTACAACATATTATCCGGAAATTCATGGAGCGGAAGGATTAGGGCCAATTCGCCCTCCAAAAACGATTCAACCAAATATTAAATCGTTTTGTGCAATCTTTGACATAATCCAGCGTTATAAAAAAGAAATTATTATTGTTGATACAGGAAGATCAACAAGTTTAGCAACGGCGTTTATATTAGGAAAAGATATAATGAAAGATGTAAAAGAATATTACTGTATGGGTGGAGCATTTCTTGTTCCAGGGAATGTTACCCCTGTAGCAGAGGCGAATTTTCATGGAGATGCACTTGCTGCAAATTTAGTCATGCAGTATGCAAAAAACGTAACATTAATCCCTCTAAATGTTACAAGTGAATCAATCGTTACACCTGAAACTGTGCATTATATAAAAAAACATTCACAAACTGCATTTAATAAATTAATTGAACCTATATTTCAATATTATTATAAGGCATATAAGAAAATAAATCCGAAAATTACCGGAAGCCCCATTCATGATGTGCTTACGATGATGGCAGTTGTAAATCCTTCTATGGTTGAATATGTATATCGGAAAGTAGAAGTTGATTTAGAAGGTAGTGCAAAGGGGGAAAGTATCGCTGATTTTCGGCCACAACCCGATGCGAAAGCTCTTAAAAATTGGGTGCGAATTGGGTGGAAATTAAATTATAAGAAATTTGTTGAAAATTTTGTTCGAATTATGACATAGACATAATAGGAGATGACAAGTTAAAATAATAGAGACGATTATTTAGACAATCGTCTCTATTGTTTTGTTTATAACTATATATAACAGATAAAAGATAAAAGATGTAAATTAGGAGAGGGAATTCACTTGAGAAAAGTTATAATATGTGCGGGAATCATTGGTGTATTCGTAGTACTTATATCCGGTAACTTTTTAGTAAAAAAAGTTTGGAGCTCTAATAATGATGATGCTCAATTTATTGCCTCATTTGTTGAAGAACATAAAGATGAAAAAAATAGTGCCCTACTTATAAAGCGAAATGATAAAGTTGTTTATTCTGTGAATCCAGATGTCGTGTTACCAGTTGCGAGCACGATGAAGTTAATTGTTGCACTTGAATTTACGAAACAAGTTGTAGATGGGAGAATTGACCCAAATAGTTATGTGTCAATTGATGATGTAAATCGTTACTATATTCCAAATACAGATGGTGGTGCGCAGGATCGTTGGCAAAAGTATTTAATGAAAACTGGTAAAATGGATGGAAATGCAATTTCTTTAGAAGAAGTTGCGAAAGGGATGATGAAATTTAGTTCAAATGCAAATACAGAATATTTAATGGATCGACTTGGACTAGATTATATTAACCAAAATTTACAAAACCTATCACTTCCTTCACATCAACCGTTATTTCCTATTGTTTCTTCTCTATACATTCCGGGATATTTGCATAAGGAACTGCATATTCCAAAATCTAAATTAGAGAAAAAGTTAAAAGAAATGTCTTCAGAAGAATATCGTCGTTATGCCATGTTAATACATGAACGGTTAAAAGAGAAAGGACCGTTATTACAAAAAGAAATTCCGCTCTATTTAGAAGGAAAATATGAAAAAATATGGTCAGATAAGTTGCCAGCTGCATCCGCAAATGATTATATGTTGCTTCTGGAAAAGGCGAATCATAAAAAAGGATTTACAAAGGCTGGAGAAAATGAGTGGGCAAATCTTGTTGAAACGGACATGAAAGCAAAGAAGTATCGTAAGTCATTCCGGCATGCTGGACAAAAAAATGGGTATACCCCATGGACATTAGCAAAAGCAGCTTATGCCACTGATAAACTTGGGAATTGTACAGAAATTGTATTTTTAGCAAATCAATTGGATGAAGATGATAGTACAGAGCTTCGTAAGCACTTACTGAATTTACAGTTCCAGGTGTTAAAAAGTGAAAAATATGATGCCACTGTTATTAAATAAACCCGATGCGTGAAGCATCGGGTTTATTTTTATCCCGCTATTTGTGGGCAGTAAGACCCCACTGATGGGAGTTTCACTTTATCCTGTAAAGACCCGATTGGTGAGGGCTAATAATTAATGGGGAGATGAAGGGATTCCCCACTAATTATAGTTTCACTTTATACAAGCACCTTTTCAAAAGCTCAGGGTATGATGATTAGTAATAACTGGGCGAAAGGGGAAAAGGTGATGAAACAAAATAAGGAGGAATTTATAAAGAGTGAGGGCGCTGATTTCCCTGGGGAAACCTATGCAAATTGTGTGCTACAGCATGTATTTCAATTTCAGCGAGATTACTTGTTGCAAGAGATGTTTATGATTCATCGTGCTCATATTATCATGCTTATTGAGCAAAAATTAATGAAACAAAAAGATGCAAAAGTTATTTTAACAGCGTTAGAAAAAGTGGCACAAATTCCAAAGAGTCAATTACTGTATGAGAAGGAGCATGAAGATCTCTTTTTTTTAGTGGAGCATTTAATTGGGCAAGAAGCAAATCATAATTTTGTAAGTAATATGCATATTGGCAGGAGCCGGAATGATATGGGGGTCGCGATGTATCGGATGAGTTTGCGTCGCTATTTACTCCGTTATATAGAGCATTTTCTTCTTTTACAAGAAAGTGTGTTAGAAGTTGCGAATGAACATATGGAAACAATCATGCCTGCTTATACGCACACACAACCTGCCCAGCCGACAACATTCGGTCATTATATGTTAGCAATATATGATACAATGCATCGAGATTTAGAGCGTGTTTGGAAGGTATATCATCTTGTCAATCAATCTCCTTTGGGTGCAGCTGCTCTATCTACTACAAGCTTTCCTATAAATAGACAGCAGGTTGCAAAGTTGCTCGGTTTTTCAAGTATTATTGAAAATTCATATGACGCTATTGCAAGCGCAGACTATTTATTAGAAACAAGCGCGACACTTATGGTAGCGATGACGAATAGCAGTAGATGGCTCCATGATTTCTTACTACTAGCAACAAAAGAATACAATGGGATTACTGTTGCAAACCCATACGTACAAATCAGCAGTATAATGCCGCAAAAACGGAACCCTGTTTCCATTGAACATGCTCGTGCTCTCGCTAGCAGTGCACTTGGAGAAACTTTCACTGTATTTCAAATGATTCATAATACACCGTTTGGAGATATTGTTGATACAGAAGATGATTTGCAACCTTATTTGTATGAAGGAATCGAAAAGGCAATTCGTGTGTTTTGTATGATGAATGCAGTAATTCGAACGATGAAGGTGGAAGATGAAGTTTTAAGAACTCGCTCGTTTCAACATGCGATTACAATAACCGATTTTGCAGACGCATTAACAAAAAATTATAAGATTCCTTTTCGGCGTGCTCACCGTGCTGCAAGTGATATTGCAACAATGTCTATACAGCAGAAAAAAGAGTTACATGAACTGAATTTCACAGAAGTAAACATATATTTACAAGAAAACTTTCATGTAATACTTTCAGAAAAAGAATGGGATGATATTATATCACCAGAATCATTTGTTGAAAAACGGACTGTATATGGTGGGCCGAGCAAAAAAGAAATGGTACGTATGATTCAAAAGAGGAGAGAGTGTTTTAAGAACGAAGAAATTACATTCGAAAGGGAAAAACAACGGATCTCACAAGCTGAAAAAGAAGTAATGACGATAGTCTGGAATATTATTGAATCGTAAAAGCAGGATTTAATGAATGAATCGCCAATATTCTATTTAAATATAAAAATATAAATCCAAATAAACCCCTTCTTTTTAGGTGGGAGAGAGCATACGGCCATGCATAGAAACGGTCAGATCCTTTTTCTGCCTCATGCCAAGGTAAAACAGAGAGAGAAAATGAGTGTAAGTCACCTTTTCTTCTTCGTATCAACGACTTATATGTCGAAAAATCAAAAGGGATTTATATAGAAAGAAGAGATTGTCGATGATTCAATTACAGGTATATAAAGATGTTTCTTACTTTAGGAAGGAAGTCACCTCCATTTTGGAAATGAATGAGCAAGAAAATAATTTATTATTAGGGGTGTTACAGTCTACGGAGAATCCGTTGTTTATGGCAATAGCAAAGCAAAATGAAAAAATTGCTCTCATACTTCTTCAAACTGAGAAAAAGAAAATGATTGTTGCTAAATCCGAGATTTCGCAAGAGGCTATAGAGGGAATAGCGAAACAATTAACAAAGGTGTATCCAGATATACCGGGATTGATTGGTGAAAAGCGAGTGGTGAAACAATTAGCTGAAGAGATTGCAAAATTAGAACAAAAGAAGCTTTCTATTCGTATGAATCAAGGGGTGTATGAATTAAAAAAAGTAAAGAAGAAATGGGGTGAATATGGAGCTTTCCGGCGAGTAAACAGCGTTGAACTACCATTAATTGAAAAGTGGGTGCACCAATTTTGTGAAGATGTTCATTTGCCCACTACGGAAGAAAAAGCAAAACAAACTGCAAACACATTAGTAAGTACAAATCGGTTGTTTGGATGGGAAGTAGATGGGAGATTAGTTTCAGTAGCTGCAATTACAAGGCCTACTAAGAGTAATATTACAATCAATTTTGTATATACACCGAAAGAAGAACGTAAACAAGGGTACGCTTCTAATTGTGTAGCTGCCCTTAGCCAGCTCATGTTAGACCGAGGTTATAAAACAACTACTTTATATACAGACTTAGCAAATCCAACGTCGAATAAGATTTACCAAGAGATAGGATATGAACCAATAATGGAATCTGTATTAATATTTTTAGAACCGATAAGATAAAAGGCTCGCTTATATGCGAGCCTTTTGCTATGAAACTATTTTTCATCAATGCGAATTACGCCGCCAGATTCGAAATGGGGTGTATCTAAAAGATGGATAACCGCTTTAGCGACATATTCAGGGGAGAGTAATTTTCCTTCTTCTTTTAAAGCGATAAATCGATCTAAGTTAGTAAAATCTTCTTTTTCTGTTTGCCGAATTTGTTGCTGCATGTCTGTGTCAACAACACCTGGGGCAAAAGCAATTGTTTTTACTGGATATTCTTTTTCAGCTTCCTCTATAGCGACACATTGTGTAAACATGTTCACGCCAGCTTTCGTTGTACAATATGCTCCCCATCCAAAGTATGGTTTTTGACCGGCTCCTGAAGAAATGTTAATAATACGTTTGTCCACGTTCCAATTTTTCGTATGTTTCATAAACGAAGAAGTAAGGATCATCGGTGCAATTAAATTAATTTGTACATTTGCAATCAAAAGTTCGCTTTCTGATTTTTCAATCGGTTTCATTGGTGAGAGGGTACCGGCATTATTAATCAAATGGATAGACGATACGTTTTCTTTTTCAATGGATGAAAAGATTGTTTCAAAATGAGTTTCTAGATTATGTACATCTTGGAGATCGATTGAGTGAAATGTTAAAGGAATATCTTTTTGTTTTGCTTTTTCAATAAGCTTTTCATTTTGTCTTCTAGAAATACAAATGAGTCGTGTATTTTCCTCTAATAATTGTGTAGCGATTGCCTCGCCTAATCCTTGTGAAGTACCTGTTACAATGACGTAGCGCATTTCTTTAAAACTCCTCCCATATTAAATGTAATAAGTGGTGTTGATAAGGTGTTTTATCTACATGTTATAGTATAGAGCATCTTATATAAAGAAATAAATCTCCTCATATGAGGAGATTTATTGTTTATTTTAAGGAAAGTAATCTTTTGAATAAAATGTTATTTTCAAGATGTACATGCTGGAATAAATCAGATTCAAAATCTTCTAAACGATTATAAACCATACGATATGTGCGGCATGCATGCTCTGGAGGAGTAAAATCATTTGTAATGGTTCGTAATTCTTTTATAAGATCGCCAGCTCCATCATGCTCTTGTTCTAATTCTTCAAGCCTTTCAATTGCCAAAATTAAATTTTCTTGAGTTGAATTTTGTTCGTATTTTTTGATAAGCGGGAATACAAGAGTTTCTTCTTTTATTATATGTTGTTCAAGTTCTAATTTTAATTCATGAAAAAGTCGGTGAACGGTACTTAAATGCGACTCTGTTTGACCATGTACGCGAAATACTTTTGTTACATATGGGCTCAGATGTGGCAATTCTTCTTGAATATATCGATGATGTTTTTGGATAATATGGTCAATTAGTATAGAAAAATTAGCTTCACTCCAGTTTGTAGATTCATTATTTTTTGATTTATATAAAATATATTGTTCATTTAATAGTTTTAAAAGTTCATCAGGAGAAATTTTTTTTGTTTGTGTCGCTATTTCAATTGTTTTGTCCCCGCCACAACAAAAATCAATACGATGTTTTTTAAACAAATCACTTGCTTGTGGAAAAGTGGTAACTATTTCACCAACAATAGATGTTTTAGTAAAAGGTGTAGCCATATGAATCACTTCTCTGTTCATTTGTATGCTTTTAGCATAATGGATAAGAAAAGAGATCGAAGTGATTATAATCACAAATATAATGTAGAATTCATGAATGTTTTGTACATGCGGGGAGGAGTTGTTCAATCTGTTTAAAAAAGTAATGGTGGTGATTCTTCTTTTGAAAATGATATCGAATAAGCCTTGCTGAATTTCTTGCAACAAATGAAAAAAGAGTTGGAAATGCTCATGTTATAATAAACTAAGGTGGTGAGGAAATGAAACATAAAATGGGATTATATAATGGGCCATTTCAATCTATTCAATCTGGAAAAAAGGTATTTGAAGTACGCTTATATGATAAAAAGCGTCAGAATATACAAAAAGACGATAAAATCGAATTTACAAATCTAACAACAAAAGAAACAATTTGTGTAAAAGTAACTGAGTTAAAATGTTATCAAACATTTCAACAGATGTATGAAGACATTGATAAAGAGTTGCTGGACTGTGCAAACTGGAGTGTAGAAGAAATGCTAGCAAGTACATATGAAATATATACGAAAGAACAAGAGAAAAGGTGGGGAACAATTGCTATTGGGGTTGAAGTAATAGCATGATTCGAAATCGTAGCTCACTCATTTTGATACAAGAAAACAAGGTTGCTCTTATAAAACGTGTTCGAAAGAATGAAGTGTATTTTGTCCTTCCGGGTGGAGGGATTGAAGAGTATGAAACACCGAAAGAAGCGACAATACGTGAGGCTTATGAAGAATTAGGCGTGCATGTTGAAGTTCAAAAACTTGTTACGAAGTATGAGTATAAAGGCACTCAGTATTTTTATGAAGCTCGTATCATTGGTGGTGTTTTTGGTACAGGAAAAGGTGAAGAATTTACAAAGAGTGATAGGGGACAATACATTCCAGTTTGGATTCCTGTAAAAGAGCTATTAAATTTAAATATCAAGCCATATGAAGTAGCGAAAATGATATTTCATTGTTACAAAAACGTGAAGTCTGACGACATACAATAAAAACCATTGACATACATACCTGAATTCAGTATTGTATTCAGGTATGTGTTCAAAATCAGGAGGTTTTTATGAGTAATCAAACTACACATCATGTAAAAATGACAACAGCGGATCCATCTGGAATTGGTCTATTTGGATTAGCAATGGTAACACTTGTAGCGTCATCACAAAAGCTAGGATTAACTGATGGCGTTTCATTTGTATTACCATGGGCAATCTTTTTAGGAGGATTTGCACAACTTTTTGCTTGCGTTCACGATGCAAAGCATAATAATACGTTCGGTACAACTGCTTTTGGTGCGTATGGTCTATTTTGGTTAGGTGTTGGGACATCATGGTTAATTCAACTTGGTGTATTTGGCGAAAAACTGGCACAAGCTGCAGATCCAAAGCAACTTGGTGTTGCATTTATTGGGTACCTAATTTTTACAATTTTTATGACTATTGGAGCAATGGAAACACATAAAGTATTATTTATGATTTTTGTACTTATTGATTTCTTATTTATCGGTCTTTCATTTAGTACTTTAGGTGTTATGCCACATGCTATGCATAATTTAGCAGCGTATTCTGAACTATGTATTTCATTACTATCTTTCTATGGTTCAGCAGCTGCTGTATTAAATACACATTTCGGAAAAGTTGTATTACCAGTAGGAAAGCCATTTGGCATTTTTAAAAAATAGGAGTAGAGGAGCACGAATGACAAGAAGAGTCATTCGTGCTTTTTTTATAGCGTGCCCAGTTAAGCTAAGTATTGCTTACTGGTGAAAGTCTAGGTAAGAACCAACTCGCCTAGTAGCTGATAGGCAACTAGTGGAGAAATTCTAAAGTTGAAGCCATGGGAGAAAAATGTTGAGTAAAATGTACAAAAAATAGAGAATTCAGCTTTACTTTTATTATATCGATATGATATAGTGATTATAAACCATTTTACTTTTAATAATATAGAGATTTAAATGAGCTGTAACTTCAGAAGAGGATAGCAATGTTAAATCTCCTCTGCAGTTGCAGTTTTTTAATGTCGTTATTATTGTTGTAAAGTGGTCGAAAATGAATATGTACATATAGGTACATTGTAGGAGGATTTTTTCATGCAAAACGGTAAAGTAAAATGGTTTAACTCAGAAAAAGGTTTCGGATTCATCGAAGTTGAAGGCGGAGAAGACGTATTCGTTCATTTCTCAGCTATCCAAGGCGAAGGATTCAAAACTTTAGAAGAAGGTCAAGAAGTTACTTTCGAAGTAGAACAAGGTAACCGTGGACCACAAGCTACTAACGTAGTTAAGAAGTAATTGAATTGAAAAGAGAAGGGCTTGCCCTTCTCTTTTTTTTATTGTGCTTGATTCATTTCATTCTTTCGAATGTATGTTTATCCCGCTATTCGCGTGCAATAATACCCTCACCTCAAAATTCGACGAAAGCAAAGAAGCTAGACGAGAGATAAAGCAAACCTCGCTGATTAAAGCTTTACTCTATATACAAAAAAATTTAGTTATTTTTGTCTGAATGTTCAAAAAACAATCTCGGAATCTTTTTTATAAATTTTGTTTTGTGTATTTGTACAGTGGGGAATATATAATTAAAAATATAATCAGATAAGGAAGAGGGATATGACTTGAATGAACCTAAATATTATATTGTCTTTGATGTTGAACGGAATTTTCGACCTTATAAATCGCAAGATCCCTTGGAAGTGGTTGATATTGGGGCAATCAAGGTAGAAGCAAGTACAGTGCGTATAATAGGACAATTTTCTTCACTTGTTAAACCAACCGCACCTCTAACCCGCCATACAACAAAATTAACAGGCATTACAAAGCAAGATTTAAAAGAGGTAGAAGTGTTTCCAGAGGTAATGGAGCGATTTCTTCAATTTGCTGGGGATGATTATATGTTTATAACATGGGGAAAGGAAGACTATAAATTTCTTGCGCAAGATTGTAAGCTACATCATATAGAATGCCCTAATATAGAGAATGAGAGAAAATTTGATTTGCAAAAATTTGTATTTCAAGCATATGATCAATTATTTATACATACACCAAGTTTAAAATTTGCGGTGGAACAATTTTCTTTAGAATGGGAAGGAAAGCAGCACCGTGCCTTTGCAGACGCTAAGAACACCTTGAATATCTTTCTTAAAGTATTCAAGGAAAAGGATATTTATAAGCGGTATAAACGAAATGAAGAACTCGTACTTGTAAAGAATGGTTTATTAACTGAAAAAGCAAAAAAGAAAATGAAAAGATGGGTATTTAAAGAATTAAAGAAAAAAGAACACAGTCCATTTACTTGGGATGATTTTCAAAATAGCAAGACATGGGGGAATATAACGGAACGATATTATATTGATAATAACACAATACGACTTTTACAAAATTATTTTACTATGGCTGTAAAGAAAGGTGAGCAGCAGTTGCGAGTGTTAGAAGAGATAAATAACAAAATAAATGATGCATAGTCAAAAGTTAAAATTGTTCGTGTAGATGAATATATAAAGAATTGTTTTTTTGTTAGGCTTCTTTAATTAGAATAACAATGATTATATACACGTATTTTTTGAGGTGAATAGATGAAAAAATTGTACTTAGTAATAAGTGTGCTTCTAAATTTTATTTTTGGTTTTCTTTTTGGGTATGCTCTTTTAGGGGGGGAATAACTGTTTATTCAATCAATTGTCTATTTAATGGTTGCTCAGATATGGTAAAAGAATGGGTGAGTATTGTTATGGGTTTAGTTATTACTTTGATAATAGGTGGTATTCTTTTTCCGATGATTATATTTACGAACAGAAAGTTTTTACATGCTGTGAAGATGAGAAAAAAACATTATTTTCTTGTCATTTCCCTTTTTTTTATTCTAGGTACTTTTTTTAGTTTTTCTTTAAGATCGAACCATATCGGTCCATTTTAAAGAAAGTGCGGCATTTTCCGTGATTATTCCCCTCTCATCAGTTGTTTCTTACGGACAATTCTCCTTGAGCTGTCTCCCTTAAATTCTGATATATTTTATTTAACTGCTTTTCTTCAGTTCTAGTAGTTATACAAACAATAGCCTGATAGGATATATTGAAGAAATGTCATCTTTTTGAATTCTAATAGTAGGTTTTCGTGTCCGGATATGTATAGTAACCAAGGTAGAGGCAAAGGGATGTGAGTAAAAATAAAAGAGCGCTACAGAATAGCGCTCAATAAAAACCATAATATGGAATAGAGGGTGTAATTGTAAAATAAAACTGGTCTGTGAATGCCCCCTCCTTAACACTCTTACGAGTTGTTTGAAGAAGGGACTTCCTGTTTCATAGAGCGTTGCTGCTTGGGAATCTAAGCAGTCTTACATACTCTCCACAGGCGTCGTTTATACTGTTTGGACACAACCTTGCCCTACAGTTTCATTCTTCGGTCGTTCTCATAAGTAATCGCTCTAATCCTTTTCGCAAAATGTTGAGACTTGCATTATAATCTCTGTCTAACACTGTTCCACACTTTGTACAAATATGTGTCCGAATCGAAAGTGATTTTTCCACACGATTCCCACAGCTAGAACAATCTTGTGATGTGTACGCTGGGTCTACTCTCACAAGTAAACTGCCAAATTTCTCACACTTATACAAAAGCATCTT
Source organism: Bacillus sp. 95MFCvi2.1 (assembly GCF_000374965.1). Classification (NCBI taxonomy): domain Bacteria; kingdom Bacillati; phylum Bacillota; class Bacilli; order Caryophanales; family Bacillaceae; genus Bacillus; species Bacillus sp. 95MFCvi2.1. The sequence continues at coordinate 160,475 of NZ_KB895695.1, forward strand.
ACGAAAAGCGCCCCAGCCTGCATCAGAGATCGACTTCGAAACTTTTCGATTCCGAACCATCTTTCGAATATCAAGATTTTCTATACAAATCACCGAATACATTTGCGTGAGATGATAACTTAATTTGTGTAAGAAATCTTTTCTTTGATTCGCTACCTTTTCATGAAGGATCTGAATTCGTTCTACTTGCTTCTTATAGTTCGCAGAGTCCTTCTTTTTCTTCGAAAGGTTACGCTGTGCTTTGCGCAGTTGTTTTTCTTTTTGCAGAAGAAATCTTGGATTTTCAAATACCGTTCTATTTGAAAGAACAGCGTATTGATTCAGTCCTACATCTATACCAATTGCATTCTCTATATCAATAGAGGGAGGTACATCCTGTCTTTCGACACTAAAAATAGCGTACCATCTCTTCGATTGGCGTTTCAGAATCAACTGTTTGATCGTTCCTTCTATCGGCCGATGCAGATGAATCTCTATTTCTCCTAACTGTTTGTTATATAAATTTCCGTTATCTGCAAATGACATCGCAAAGCGGTGTTTCCCATTCGGTTTGAATCCAAATTGAGGGAAAGTGAGACTATTATAGTCTTTATACGTTTTCAATTTGGGATAGTTCGTATCCCCACTCCAAAAGCCATCATATGCCTTTTGGAGTCGTAAAAATACTTCTTGTAAGGGCTGTGATGGCACTTCTTGTAGAAAAGGATATCTCTTCTTATCGATTACTTGTTGCTTTTGCATGTCAGAACGTGTATACAATTGCTTATTTTCTTTATATTTTCTCTGTTTATCAAAAAGAGAAGAGTTATAGGTTTGGCGACAATATTGCAGCCAAACCTATAACATTTCTTTTTGTTCTTCCATTGGGAAAATTTCATATTTTCGGCTCAGCAACATTGTCATCACCTTCCTCTTTTTTCATTGTAGTGTTTCAGATTCCTAAAAACAAAGAAGCGAATGTACGTTCCTCTTTGCTGCTAGTATACATAAAGTTACAGAAAAAGGAAACGAAAACTTCGTGCTGTGCACGACCAACATTCATCCCCTCCCTACCACTGGACTATGTCCTGCACGCGCTTGAGGAAGGGGACTTCTGCTGGAGTACTGTTAAATCTAACGAGAGAATATAACTGTTTTTTTATGAATAGGGCTGTAAATTTTAGTGATTTTTAAAACAGTTTCCTTTTATAGGGACGATTTCTTTTATCAATGAATATACTATTTTAAGAAAATGAAGGGGTGAAGGGAATTGGATTATTTAATTGAACTAAATCAGTGGGGTATAAAAGAAGGATTGCCCACCAAGCCCTATGCAGATGCTGATTATATACAAGCTGATAAGAATATACAGGGAATAAACAGTGCATTACAATTTGCGGCGGTTAACAATTATGCTGAAGTGATTCTTCCAAAGGGGAATTATGCGATCTGTTACCCTCGTGAAATTGCTATGGTTTCTAATATTGACTTTAATTTAAATGGTTCAACATTAAAAGTAATATATGATTCTAACAAAAAATCACCATTCGATAATAGAACAACCACTGATTATTACAACTTTAAAGGAAATAGTGTTGTTTTTAGCAAAACCACTAATTCTCATTTGTTTGGCGGAACCGTCATTGGATGTAGGGATGATAGGAGTTTCTCGAATCCTTTAGAAGCAGCAATGGAGCACACATATGGAGTTCTCTTTCAAAGAAGCTCAAGTTATTGTTCTATGACAAATTGTACAGTTCGCGATTACATGGGTGATAATGTTTCATTTAGCTCAGATTCTATATATAACTATGGTGAATTTGATCAAGGACTTACATTAAGTGCTTTAGATTACACAACTGGACAACCAATCACCTCGGCTAATACACTCATAACAAAACTGTTAAACATACCTCAAGATTTAACACCAAAGATAAATTCTTTCCTTATAGCTGGCGCAGGATACGCTAGAAAAACTAATTTAAATACTAAAGAATTGGACATCTTCTTTTACGACAATAGCAACAAATTCATAGGGGTTATGAAGAAAAGACGAATTTATACCGATATTTCTATTCCTGTTACTGCAACTAGGTTTAGATTGCAGTATTACAATGAAACCAACCCAAATAAGAATATGCAGATTACTATTATGTTTGGCGGGATTCCCCATCATAATACAGTGAAAAAGTGTGAAATATTTAATGGGCATAGGGGCGGTATTACTTTAGGTGGTAGCTATAACAAAATTGTAAACAATAAAATCCGTGATAATGGAAAAGGTTTGGTTAGGTTTTTGGATGGAAAACCGCTTTTCAATGACCCGACTAGATATTCGATAAATATGGAAGATAGTTATGGGGCAAGCTGTACGATAAAAGATAACGAAATTTACGGTAGTTATCATGGTATCTTAGTCGGGTGTTACGATGTTTTAATAGAGCACAATCACATTTACAACATTGATAATATTGCAATCAATTTGTATTCTCTCGTGCATGCAAACATTAAGGATAACTTCTTATACAACTGTCAAAACAACATTGGCCTTATGACTTCTAATTTCAGTGCGGCGTTTGTGAATATCGAAGGCAACAGCTTTACAGGTGGCATCATGAATGTAACTAGTGATTCATACAGGGTTTCATTATCAAACAATCAATACGTAAATCCTGACATGATTGCAATGGGCGATAATTGCACGTTTGATAATAATTACATTATTTTTACAGAAAATCTAGTTACTGCACCGTGGCTAAAGGCAAACAAAATAAGCAGATGTACCTTTAAATCTGTCCCTATACAAAAGGAAATGACGTTTAAAGTGAAAGAGTATGATAATTGTAGATTCGAAAACTTACGAGTCAGATCTGAAAATCCAAATCCTAAGAATGTAGATGTCTGTGAATTCACTAGATCAGAATTTATTAATTGTGAGCTGAGAAATCATATGTTTAACGGATGCCCCATGAACGTTAAGGTTACTAAATCAAAGCTTATAGATACGACCTGTGAATGCGGTATTACAAATGTGGACAACCAAGTATCATACACGTCATTAGAAGAATGCGATATCACTATCAATACCAAAAATAATCTGTTTTTATCAGATACAAACAGACCCTATACAATTTATAAAGCAGCAAATTGTATAGTCACGATAAACAATACATCTTTTGATGCCTTATTAGCATCTGGCTCAGCTAATGCAGCGAATGAACTAGTTCTGGAAGGAAATGAGTTTGTTTATACAGGCTCCACACCTCTGAATTTAAAATACTATACAAATAAAAATCACATACGTAACTTTGTTGATTCAGACAATATTTTTACAAATATCACTTTACCTACTGTTTCCTAATGAAGACTAAGTGTATGTGAAGCAATAAAAGAAACCGGCTATGTAATAGGAGTCGGTTTTTAATACATAACGTATTTATTCCATGTTAAGCGGGGGCAACCGGTTTAATAGGGTCAGTCGCCCCCGGGAATCGCCTTATCTCTATCAATCTAAAAAATAAACTACCTCAAGATGAGAAAAATGAATTTCGTTGCTATAAAAGGCACAAAATTCTCGTTTTGGAGATATTTGCATTTCTTAGCTTGATGGCAATGGGATGAAGCCCCCCACTGATCAAACTTTCACTTTATTGCATTTCAAGGTTTAAAAATAATATCTATTAAAAAACCATATGAATTGAATCAAGTTATAAAAATATATATTAATCTAGGTTACATATGTAAGTGATGAATCATAGAATATGAGGTAATACTAGTGCAAAAACACGAAATACTTATTAAGGAGCGATCAAATGAAGACATACTTTAATAAAAGAAGAATAAGCAGAAGAGACTTGAAGGAATATAAGCTCATTGGGGATGGGAAGGATGGAGAAGTATATCAATTAACTCATGATAAATGTGTGAAAATGTTTTTCCTGGAAGAAACTCAAAAAAAAGAGTTGAAAGCTCTGGTAATTGGACAATCATCACTTATTATTCCACGACTTTATGAATATGGAGAAAATTATATTGTCATGGAGTATATACATGGAATTTCACTTGCACGTCACTTGAAAAAAGAAAAACAGATCACTGAAGAATTAACTGAAAAAATATTAATAATGTTGGATGAATTTAAAAAGATCGGATTTACCAGATGGGACACGGAAGTAAGACACGTTTTAATAAATGAAGAAGGTCAGTTAAAAGTTATTGACCATAAAAGAGCTTTTACCTCAAATAGCAAGGCTCCTATTAAATTATTAAAGGGGTTTAAAAAATTTGGACTGTCACAGGATTTTTTAAACTATGTGAAGAATATACCTTCTTCTGCTTATAATACATGGGTGAAACATAGATAAAAAACCGAACGACCTGGGCCATGCCCTGCACATGCTTAAGGAAGGGGACTTCTGTTGGAATACTGTTAAAAGATGATAAACAATAGAGCAAGCTCTCCGCTAATGACCGTTTCTTTTTGTAGCATCAATCATAAGTTAAGTAGTACAAGGAGTGATAAAAATAATGAGAGAGTGTGTTTTAGTCATTGGTGCTCACCCTGACGATGAGCTATTAGGAGCCGGCGGGACTTTAAAAAGACTAGTAGAAAATGGCTATCGGGTAATTTCAATCATTACCGCTTTAGGAAGAAAAGAGGAAGCACATCACATACAGCAGCTAAGCCGGTGTGCAAATAAGGTAATTGGTATTGAAGAAGTGATATTCCTCGAGCATGCTAATTTAGAGTTAGAATTAATTCCGCTGCATCAGTTAACGAAAGAAATAGAACAATTAATACAGACCTATAAACCGAGTAAAATCTTCACCCACCATTATGGAGATGTCAATATTGATCATTTAATTACTTTTCAAGCGGTTTTGACCGCGACTCGACCTCTGCCGAACCAAAAACCGATAGAATTAATTACATTTGAAACGGTTTCCTCTAGTGAGTGGAATATCCACACGAATGATAAGGCTTTCAAAGCTAATTATTTTGTCGACATTACAGATCAAATGGATTCAAAGATTGCGGCGCTCAAACATTACGATGTAGAAATGAGAGATTTTCCTCATCCTCGTTCATATGAAGGAGTTCAGTATTTAGGAAGAGTTAGAGGAATGACGATTGGCGTACAATACGCTGAAGCGTTCGAAGTGGTAAGGAGGATATGGCGATGAAAAAGAAGCCTATGTTTCCATATCCCTATGTAATTAAAGAAATGGATAAATATTTTGGAATTCATTCGTTCTCATTTCAAAAAAAGAAGAATGAAATGTACGAACGTTATACAAATACAGGGCCAAAGACGGTCCGAAAGAAAAGCCTTTCTATATTAATTGCTACGTTTTGGGACTATCCTCATACTGGAGGTTTATCTAATTATATTACGGCACTTAGTGAAGGGTTAAGACAACAAGGACATCAAGTTGACATTATCTCCCCTAATCAATTTCCTCGGAGTAAAGTAGAGACCCTGCGTGAAGTAATTGTTCCCAGATTAAAAGATTTCTTTAATACACGTTATGGAAGTTATAATAGCATGATTTTGAAAAATCACAGACATATGTATATCTATGAAAGGATGCTTCTTCACAATATCGACTTAAAAAAATATGATATCTTCCATGCGCAAGATTTGTTTACAGCGAATATATTAGGAAGAATCAATGTATATTACGGAAAACCTTTGTTGTTTACACCCCATGGGATGTTTACCTTTAACCGGCTGAAATTTGGTATATTTAAAAAAGGTTCGCTGGAAGAAGTCTATTATAAAACATTAGAAAGAAAGGCCATTGAATTTGCCAATCATCTTATCATTCTCAGTGATTCATTTCGTGATCCGTTAATGCAGCTAGGGACCAAACAAGAGAACATGACAACTGTGCTTACAGGCATTGATTACCCTGAGAAGTATCGCACAAAAAATACATCAGCACACAAGAAGGTCGTTATTACATGTGTGGCGAGATTAGGCCCAAGAAAAGGCCATAATGTATTATTTGACGCACTTTCAAAGCTGAAAAGAAAATATACTGATAACATTAAAGTGCTCATTGTCGGAGATGGTGAGATGAGAGACACTTTAGAAAAGCAAGTCGATTCTTTGGGTCTTTCCATGGTGAAGTTTTTAGGGGCAAGGGATGATGTGCCAAACATTTTAAGCAAAACCGATATTTTTGTACTTCCAACCCTAAACGACAGCCTGCCTATTTCTATCATTGAGGCCATGCATAGTGGAGCTTGTGTCATTTCGACAACATCGGGAGGCATACCTGAATTGGTGAATCACTCCAAGACAGGCATTCTGGTCGCTCCAGGAGATACAGATAAACTGGCACGTGCATTAAAGTTCGTCATTGCAAATCAGCAAGATCGGGAGCAGTTGGGTGAAAATGCAAGAAACTTTGCTAAAAAGCATTTAACTAGAGAGACAATGACAGCTCATATTGAAAAAATCTACAAAAAGTATTTGAGTGAGGAAGAATTCTATGAATCATGAACACGCAGCAGTTGTACTGGACTTAAGTGCCAATGGAATCGGAATCATCAGAAGCTTAGCGAGAAAAGGGATCAACGTTTATGCGTTCGATATAGAGAAACCTTATAAGATAGGAAAATCACGTCTTGCTTCATGTGGAGTATGCCCAAGTCCTTTATCAGAAGAAAAGGAATTACTAACTTTTTTAATCAATTTGGCTAAAGAATTTAAACTGAAACCGATTTTGTATACAGGTGCGGATGATTATGTGGTGTTCATTTCAAAATATCGAATGGAACTGTCTAACTACTATTTATTTTTGTTTCCTGAACATTCGCTGATTGAAGAAATACTGGATAAACACAAAATGTATGAATTAGCAGTGAAGCATAATATTCCATGTCCTAAAACGTATGTGATCGAACATAAAGAACAAATGGAGGAAGCGATATTGGCCCTCGATTTCCCATGTATATTAAAGCCGACTTTGGGCCATGAGTTTCGAAAAAAAATAAATAAAAAGGCCATATTCATAAAAGATCCAGATCAACTAAGAAATGAGTATGAATTGTATCGACAGCATGGAAAGCTCATCATTCAGGAAATCATTCCTGGCGACAATCAGCATTTTTATAAAGTGGCCACTTTTTATGACGACAATATGGAGCTACTAGCGTTATTTTCTTTGCAAAAGAATCATCAATTCCCAGCTGAATTTGGAACGGGAGCTCATATTGTTAGTAAACAAGTTCCAGAATTGGTGGATATGTGTTTACCATTTTTTAAAAAAATGAACCTTAAAGGTATTGGTATGGCAGAGTTTAAAAAGGACCCCCGAGATGGGATTTATAAGTTTATTGAAATAAATCCTCGTTTTTGGTTAACGCATAGCTTGACAGGACCTGCTGGCGTGGATTTTGTTTATATGTATTATTTATATTTAACCAAGCAAAACCCCGGGCCGAGGCTCAAACAAATAGACGGTGTCAAATGGATTTATCTTGTGCGGTATTATTTAACGTTCCGTCACAAGAAAAAAAGAGCTGAAATGACGTGGAAAGATTTTCATGAAGGTTTGCGAGGCAAAAAAGAGTTTGCTTTGTTTGCATGGGATGATCCAATGCCATTCATTAGAAGTGCGTGGTCTCATTTGAAGAACGCCTGGAAACAAAAACGAAAGGAATGAAAACGTTGTACGAGGCAAAAGTATTATTCCATCATTTTGAGAAGTTGAAGATTTCAGAAAAGCTTTCTTATTCAATGGCCGAGAGGGTTGTAATAGACCCTGCTAAAATCGAGTGTCTAAAATCAACAACAAGAATGAGTATCTACAAATTATCTCTTCGAAAGAAAACGAATCATTATCCCATTATTTTAAAAATATATCATTCAACAAACTATAAAAATGAAGTAGAGATTAATGTATATCAGAGAGCTTATCCTATATTGAAAGAGTTTCTTCCTCAAATATACCATGTTGAAAAAAACGGAAATGACACCTGGATATTCATGGAATTTGTTCAGCAAGTACGCGGCCAGATCACCTTCTCCCCGAAACATTTTGACTACATTATCCCCACAGTTGCCAAACTTCACGCACACACATTTGAAAACAATTTTAAAAAGCATAAAGATGTTTGGAAATCTTGGCTTCCTATTTATGAATCAAGCCACATGAGAAGTAATCGAGCCAAATATATTGGAAAGACGATTGCTTTTCTCGATGACGCAGCGAAAGACGACCGGTTAAGGGAGATCATTAAACCCTATCATAAACCGTTAATAAAACTATGTCATAAGGGACCGGATTTTTTCCCGGAACTATTTGAAAATGGTTCATCTATAACGCATGGTGATCTTCATATGCAAAACATATGCAGCAACAATGTGACACCGGGTGCACCATGGAACATCCAGTTTATCGATTGGGAGTCCATTAAATATGCACCCGTCTGGTTTGATATGGTTGTTTTAGTCGAAATATTATTAGGTTTCAGAAAAGATTGGCAGAGCCATGCAGAAGAAATTCGCACGCATTGTGTGAAATCATATACAAAACAAATGCAGAAGAATGGCATTCAATTTAAAACGGCTCCAATTGACCTTTATAAAATGGCGTATTTGCAGAGAACATTAGAAAAGGGATTGCATACCCAGCTACGAAGAATATTTGATAACCGCGGTGGCGAGCTATTAACGTATCATCTTGAAAAAGTTTCAACTTGGGGAAGAGAATTAGGTTTATAAGATAAATAAAATTTTCACATTAGTAGAGTTAGGAGGAGATGCTTCTGAATACAATAAAGGAAGAGCGAAATGAATACATCTGTCCCTTCCATGCGAGCCTGTTAAAAGTCATGGATGAATACTATAAAATAGATAGTAAAAAGAATCATTTAATGGAACCATTTCAGACATTTGGAATCAAAAAGAATCGCATACCAAGTAAAACAAATAAACTAAAGATCCTCTACGTAACGTTTTTGCGATATCCAAATACTGGAGGGTTATCAAATTATATTACTTCCTTAAAAACAGGTTTTGAAAAGTATGGTCATGACGTAGATGTCATCTCACCTACTCAAATGACAGCAGTTCATCTAGAGCAAGATATCCCGCAGGCTGCCGAACATGCAAGGGACTTTCTGCTGCAACGATATGGTACAGTCAATGAAAAAATTATAAAAAACACTAGTTTCATGAACGTGTATAAGTCTTTCTTAAGAGGAAGAAGTCTAGAACAATATGATGTGTTTCATGCACAAGATTTATTTTCTGCCTTTTTATTAGGACAACTAAATCTAGAATATAAGAAACCTCTTCTTTTTACACCGCATGGACATTTTACAAAAAGCCGGTTAAAGTTCGATAAAATAAAAAAAGGATCAATTGAGGAAGTTTATTTTAGTGAAATTGAAAAACAGGGAATAAGAGCATCTGATCAAATCATAACGATCAGTAATTCTTTTCATTCCCCTTTAAAAGAGTATGGCGCAAAGATAGAACAACTGGTTACTGTTCATACAGGCATACATTTTCATCAAGCTTCTATACCTAAACAAGAGTATGATGATAATCTTGTAATTTCCTGTGTTTCCCGCCTTTCTCCCAGAAAGGGTCATGACATTTTTCTCAAAGCGCTCTCGCAAATTCAACAAGATTTATCTAATGTAGAAATATGGATTGTTGGTGATGGTGTCATGAGAGAAAGACTAGAAGACCAAGTACTACAACTTGGTCTCGACAATATCAGGTTCTTTGGCAGAAGAACAGATATACCAGAAATCCTTTCCTCTTCTGCTATCTATGTCTTACCTACCATTAACGATAATTTTCCGATTTCAATTATTGAAGCTATGTTTTCTCGTCAAGCTATTGTTACAACAAATTGCGGTGGTATACCAGAAATGATTCAAAACGGAAAAACAGGGATCATTTGTGAACCGGGAAATGTACAACAACTTTCCGATGCTCTTAAATTGCTTTTAGCAAATAAGAGTCTTCGTGAACGTTTAGGAAGAAATGCTCAGGAATATTCACGACAACATCTAACTCAAGGTGGGATGATTTCAAAGATAGAAAGAATATATCACTCTTTTATAAGCGATATGTAGAATATGTATGGAACGTCATAATAAAAGAAATGATGCCTCAATCTATAAAGGAGAAATTCTTCATAGCCAGTTAAATAATAGTGAAGCGATTGAAGTATTAAAATGGAAGCCTGCTTCAGACGTCTCATTTGGTTTAGACCAAACGATTTCTTACTTAAAGAAAGCAAATCAAAGTAAAAGCTGACTTAAAGAAATTTGTATGTATGAAGAATGAATAGATAACTCATATGTGAGGAGCTAGTGTATTTGTCAATTGAAAATCCCGCCATTTTGTCATTAAAAACCCAGCCACTTCTTCGAAGTAATTGAAGAAGAATGGCTGGGTTTTTAACGATTATACGGGCTTACTTTTAGATTACCAAATACAAAAATCGCTTTAGTGACACTAAAATTTCTTTTATTTTACGTCTTACTCGCAATCCGCTCCATTACTTTCTCTAACTCATCCGGCTTCAAAAACTCAATAGGAGAGAATCCCTTCTCAAACGTAAGTGTATCCGCCTCAATCATTAGTACATATTTATCATTAACCTTGGCAATATGAATCTGTTCCCCAAAATCTGCAAGCAATGCCTTCACAGAAATATGATCTGCCTTTAGCTTTAATTCTATCTCAGGGGTATGCTCCACAATTTGCGCTGTAGCTTCCATTACTTCTTCCGTTGTGAAATGTTCCATAATTTCACGCTTAGGACTGGCGGCCCATATTTCCATCGCTTGGTCGAATTGTTCTCGTTCTTCCGTACCTTCTTCAAATACGTCTTCGATTTGGTCGTATACCATGTCCATAACTTGTGTTTTCATAATTTCTGGCATAGAGCGTTCGTATTCGACGAATTTTAAGAAATCCTCAAAGTAGCGTGCGTGTGATGCTTGGTGGATTTTTAGTTCGCCAGGCTCGACAATGCCTTCTTCTGGCATGTATGGGTATTGAATAGATTTCATATTTTTTGTCGTAATTGCCATTTCAACGTTGCGAATAAGTGTTGTTTCGTCGGAAATGGAAGCAACTTTTGGCTCGAAGTCACACTTCATAACGAATACGAATGGATCGTCAAAGTATTTCTTCAGTTTTGCTTGAGCAACTAAAAATATACCACCGCGTACTGCACTTGTATCGATATATGTATAAACGAGAGGTTCACTCATATCTTTAAAATTCTCTTTCGTTTCTGCAAAACGGATACGATTAAATAAATTATAATGAGGGTTGGAATCGAATTCGTGCCCAGTTTCTACAATAAATCGACCAATCTTTGTTGGGGCTTGTTCGGTTTTTGCATGACGTTCTACTTTTCGTTTAGATATTTTTAATAATTCACCATCTAAGAACTCTTTTAATGGGCTGTCCTCATATTCTTCAGCATCTAACGTTTGAAAATGTTTATATCGCTTATCTGCTTGTTCACCTTTTCCTTCTACTTGTACGACATAGAAGGAGAGGAAGTTTATTTCAAAATCCATATTTATCACCTTGTTTCATTTCATTGACTCTTATCAGTATAGAGATGGAGAAAACTTTCGTCAATTTAATAAAATAAAACGGATAACAGAGGCTTACTATCTGTTAATTTGAAATATAGGAAGGGAGAGTCCCTTCCTATATAGTTCTTTGTTTTACTAATTTAAAATCCATCCTCAAGTGCTGAAAATGGAATGTTTAGTCGATTCTCTACAGTACGTAAACGCTGATTTAATCGATTGAGTCTACGTGTATGACGTTCTACTGTCTGCTGAAGTTGATTTACTCTTTGTTCTAGCTCATTTACTCGTCTTTCTAACTGACGGCCGCCACTACCTGGAAAGGAAATTGGAATTTGAAATTGTCTATTTGGATCATATGGATCAATTTGTTCTGTTTGTTCTATATATGGTTGATATTGCGATTGCCCGTCATATGATGGTTGATAGTTATAAAGGTTGTAGGGGGCATATGAATTATAGGGATACATAAACATCCTCCGTTCTCTAAATTTGCTTGAATTCATCATAATGTATGTGTAAGAGCGGATAGGTGGCACGGCAAATACCTATTTTGAATAGGGTGCTTCATCAAATGTATTTAAGAGAATTTGTGATAAGTTTTTATAAATGAGAATTGCCTATGAAGAATTCCAAAATATTAATGTATTAAAATTGTTTTTGAATAATCATTTGGTATATACTGGTTAAATAAGAGGGGCATTACAAACTTAAGTTTTTTAAGTAAATATGTGTAGACATTTCTTAAAGAAAAGAGTAATTTTAATATAGTGGAAATCAAATTGTAATATTTTGTAGTCATATTGCAAAGTCATGTAATCATACATACATAAAATTGAAAACAAAGAGTAATGGTAGGGAAAAGGAGAGAGTATATTGTTACGTAAGGTACAAAGTATAGTAATAGGGGCACTATGTGTAAGCATAGTGAGTGGATGTGGTACAAAAATAAGTGAAGTTTCATTAGTAAGTGGCATAGGAGAGCATGCAGTAGAAGCTAAGACTGGTGTCAATGAAAGTGTAAGTTTAGTAGATGCTAGAAGTGGTAAAGAAGTAAAAAATGTTAATATAGCAAGCTTAGGTTATTTTGAAGATGAAAATAAGTTTAAAAAAGAAGTAACGAAGGTTGCTAAGGAAGTCGGAAAAACTATTGATCAAAAGATGGTCCCTTCTCGTATGGCAAGTGATGGAACATGGCAAGAAGGTAAGCCTTCTTATGAGTTAATGGAAAAAGAGCTAGTAGATAAACTAATGAACGTAGGAATGTGGGATTCTTCGTACCAACTACCAATTGTTGAGAAAAAACCTGTAGCGAAGCCGGAAGATGCAAGTGGAAATGGTGCAGTTTTAGGAAGGTATGAAACAAACTTAGGTGGTTCTACAGGTGGTAGAATCGAGAATATTCGTTTGTCTGCAAGTAATATTAGTGGTGTCGTATTAGGAAAAGGAGATCGTTTCTCTTTTAACGCATTAATTGGAGATACAACACCAGACAAGGGGTATCAGTTAGGAAAAGAGATTGTTGACGGAAAACTAGTAGATGGTTATGGCGGAGGAGTATGTCAAACATCTTCTACTCTTTTTAATGCTGCAGATCAAGCTGGTTTAAAAATGGTGGAGAGAACTACACACTCCAAAACAGTAGGATACGTTCCACAAGGCCGAGATGCTACAATTGCATATCCATATTTAGATTTAGTGTTTGAAAATACAAATGAAGTGCCTGTGAAGCTTTATATGAGCATAGAGGGTGGAAAACTTGTTGCTGAGGTACGTGCAGCAAGATAAGAATTACCGTACATAAAAGTCTTATAGATTCAACTAACGATTAGTGGAAGATTAGGGGAATCTCCACTGATCGAGGTTTCACTTTATTATGATCTGAGCCATTCTTTCTAGTATTTTTCTAGAAGGGGTGGCTTTTTGTATACGTATAAATCAGTAATGAAAATTTATCCGCTATTCGCGGGCAGTAATACTCCCACCTCAAAAATCAGCAAAAGCAAAGAGATTAGGTGGGAGATAAACTTCCTGTAAAAGCTCGATTCTTGAGGGCTAATAATCAGTGGGGATGAAGCCCCAACCGATTATTAAAGATTTACTTTATCTACTGATTTAAAAAACTTCTTTTGATAAACTAGAATAAATAGGAAATAGGGTGTTTTAAAAGTATATTTACAATTAGACAGCTATAATTTGATATAAAAACGCCAACTGAACCAAATGAAAGTTCGTCCAAATAGATAACAGTTTTAATAAAGGATAATAGGCAGAACTTTGAGGAGGAGAGAACTATGCAATTCATTTTAGAAATGGTAGCAATTGCTGGAATAATATTTATTATTTTGATTTTAGGATTTAGTAAAACGTTAAAAGATGTCAATAGAAGGAAGAAGAATAAAGAAAACAAATGACTCATCATGCATAATGATAGAGAAAAAAGGTGCTTATGTATAGAAAGCATAAGTTTTTTTATAACAAAAATAAGGAGGAGGTCCGGCTGTGAGCTTTCCTCTTTATTTTTGTTATGTAATCCAAATCGGGAAAGGGTGAAAAGGAATTTAGTTTTTATGTTTTGTAAATATTTGATTAAGATGATGGTTCATATGATCAATATAATCTGTAACAAGCCATTCTAAAGTTACTTCCTGTTGGTCTTCCAACTTACATGTAAGTTGCCAGTTTTCATTCTTTACATTGCTTAGTAATTTTATCATTTGTATGTTAATAGCTTCCCATAATTTTAGAATTTCATTTGCTGAAAAAGATTGTTGATAATTATGTACTTGCACCCACAAATCTTGATCATAGCCAGTGAGTATAATTGTTTCCTTTGAAGTAAGAATATCAACAAAGCGTCTATGGTTTACCGTACCGGAATCGCAAAGATGACCTAATATTTCTTTTTTAGACCATTTTGTTGGGGCGAGTTTTATATCCATGTCAGAAAAAAGTATAATTTTTTGAGATGCAGTATGAATTATATGTTCTAATTGGGTTGCTAATGTAGACATGTGAATCCCTCCATTTTCATTAATAACTGAATGTTTGCAGCTCAATCCAATACCTTTTTACAACATTACCATCTTCTTCGATAAAATCATTATCACGAAGTCCTCTGTTATGCAAAATTGTTTTTTCTGAAGCAGTATTACCTTCATCACAAACGACAAGTACTTTTGTAACACCTAATTCTTTTATTTTTTCTAATGATAAAGCTAATAATTTTGTAGCATATCCCTTTTGTCTTGCTGAAGGACGAATACCATAACCGATATGCCCACCAGCATTGAATAGATGCTCAGTTAAACGATGACGAATATTTACAGCACCAACGATTTTGTTGTCATTTGTGATAAGCCAATAGGTAGAGTCCGGTACCCAACTATCGGGAATGTTTTTACCTTTCGCTGCATCCAGCAACTCTTGAACCATTGCTGGAAAATTAGAAGGATCTTTTGTGATAACCCAAGGAATCATCGTTTCACCACTATTTTTCCATTCTTGATAGAATTCTAAATATTCTTTTTGTAAGTCAATTGTGGGTTGTACTAAGTAGACATCCATTATTATTAGGCTCCTTTTATATATTTTTCGAAATGTTAAAATAATCTTAACATAATTTGGATGGTAGAGAAATAAAGTACTTGGAGATATTGATGTTGATGAATTTAAAGGATATAGATTAGGAAAAGATTTCTACTCTAGAATCCCTTTGTTATGAAGTTAAATATTTTGAATTTATGTATGTATATTTATGGGTAATTAGAGAAACATATAAGAAATTAACTGGAGGTGAAGCAATGAATATTCGTGAAAATTACAATACAAATGAAATACTTATAACAGCTTCAGCGAGTGCTATTGAGCAAATGAAATATGAAATTGCTCGTGAACTTGGTGTTACACTTGGACCAGATTCTACAGCGCGTGCAAACGGTTCTGTAGGCGGAGAAATAACGAAGCGTTTAGTTCGTATGGGAGAAGAACAATTATCTGGACAATATAGAATTCATTAAAATATTTCTTTTTGAATATAGGTTATAAGTATTTTTTCTGTCTGGAATGTGTTTTGTTTCTTAGTCTGATGACAATAGAATACTGTCAGTAAATTAGAATAAACAAAAAAGTACTCTCAATGAGTACTTTTTTGTTTTCGCGTATTGAAATGACTTTTCAGAACCTTATTAGCAGGGGAACAAGGTTTTGAAAAGAAACACTCTTCATTATAAACTCCCCCGACTTTACGAATACATTTCGATATAAAAATGAGAAATACCATAATTATACATGTGAAACTTATCCGTAATAAAATGTTGTTCTGATTTTTTATAAGTAAGAAAAGACGGATAAAGTTTTGTTGACTTTCTCTTAAGGGAAGATTAATATGAATTTGAGTAGTATTATAAAATACCACTTAAATTCAATGCGAAATTTATGTGCAAAGTAAGGAGTGTTTCCATGATTGATTTATTAAAAAAGATAGGATTATCAGATCTAGAAGCGCGATGTTATTTGACATTACACGAAGAATCTGATTTGTCTGGCTATGAAGTTGCAAAACGGGTATCTGTTTCAAGAACAAATGTATATGCTGCGTTACGATCATTAACGGATAAAGGAGCTTGTCGAAGCATAGAAGGGGAGACGGTTCTTTATAATGCTGTTCCAATTGAGCAATTAATCCGTCTTTTTCAAACTGAATTTGAACAGACTTCGAAGGCACTTATCAATCAATTAAAAACTCCACCTAAACCTGCACCTGCTTTTTATAATTGGCAAGGAAGTAATGCATTAGATAATGCTGTACGCCGCGTTATTGCAAATGCGGAAACATCTATAGTTGTAGATGTTTGGTCAGAAGACTTGCACTATATAGAGGAAGCACTACTTGTAGCGGAATGCAAAGGAATTAGTGTTATCTTAATTACAATCGGGACATGTAAAACACCTCTTAAACATGTATTCCAGCATTATAGGGATGAAGAGTGGCCTGCTGATGAAAGGAAGTTTTCTATTCTCTGTGATTCTAGTTCAGCTTTAATTGGTAGTTTCGGAGGAGAGATTAAGCCATCTGCATTAGAGACGAATCATCCAGCAGTAATTGAAGTAATAAAAAATGCTTTTTACCATGATATGATGATGCAGCACATCGAAGAGGATTTTGGGAAAGAATTTCAAGAGAAGTATGGGGAGAATTACCGGAAAATGTTAAGCTATTTCAAAGAGAAAGGCTGGCATATTTAATGACGGCAATTGATATTCAATTTTGTAGTGAACTAATAAAACGTGTAGGAACCCGTTTATATGAAATTGCTAAATGAGCGATTTCTTCCCATTCCACATATCCAATAAATGTACAAAAATCATTACAATGACTCAGCCAATACTCCTGTTGCCATCCACCATATCCAGGCGTTCTATGGATAAGTTCTTTTACTTTTTCTTCATCACTTACTTCCTCGCAGGAGTATGGATCTTGAAATTCTCCATCAAATTTTTTAGATGCATTTCCATTAGCAATACACCAAGGACAGATGCTTTCTACCCTTTCTATAGAATAGAAAGGACCACTATAAACATACTCACGTTCGTTTTTGCAAACAGAACAAGTCGTAAATTCTTTAAATATAATCCCTAGTTCTAATGCGTTTGGATTATATTTAAAGGTCGGTAATTGCACGTCTGATTCCCCCATAAATGCTATTTATATTTACATCGTATTTCTATTGCTAAATTGTAATCAGGTTAATTTGAATATAAACAAAATATCTTTATTTTACAAATATTACTGGGGATGATTTGACTGACACATTAACGAGAAAGAAGATTTTTTCTAATTTCATGTTACATATTTTTGTGAGTTGATTAACTTATGGATGTCCAACTTAATAGTAATTGCACGGCATTTTTTATTTAGGACTTGAATTGATAGTTTTTTCAGATTATTATGTATGAAATAGTTCATAAGATGAATCGTTATAAAAAGATCTTAAATTGTATATGAAATCTGTAACAGAATGGTGGGAGAGAATGAAATGAAAGCTGTAACTGCAAATCTGATAATTGCTTTAAAAGAGGTACTTCCTGAAAAACAAGTAGTAGTAAATGAAACGGTGAGAGAACTGCACAGTAAAGATGAATCTTATCATCCTAGCAGTCTGCCTGATGTTGTTGTATTTCCAACAATGACAAAAGAGGTTAGTGAGATAATGAAACTAGCGAACAAGTACCAAACGCCAGTTGTACCATTTGGAGTAGGCTCAAGCTTGGAAGGTCATGTAATTCCATATGAAAATGGCATTACAATTGATTTTTCACTGATGAATCAAGTGCTGGAGGTAAGAGAAAAAGATTTTCTAGTTAAAGTGCAACCTGGAGTAACTCGTTCACAGCTTAATAAAGAATTAAAAAAGTATGGATTGTTTTTCAGTGTGGATCCAGGGGCGGATGCAACATTAGGTGGAATGGCTGCTACAAATGCAAGCGGAACGACCTCAGTAAAGTATGGCGTTATGCGTGATCAAGTTCGTGATTTAGAAATTGTACTTGCAGATGGAACGATTATACATACAGGGAATTTAGCTGCAAAGTCGTCATCTGGTTATCATTTAAATGGTATTTTCGTTGGATCAGAAGGAACACTTGGCTGTTTTACGGAATTAACGCTAAGAGTATATGGAATACCTGAGCATACGATGGCAGCAAGAGCATCTTTTCCGACAGTGAATGATGCGGTAGAAGCTGTAATTGATATTTTACAAGCTGGCATTCCGATTGCGAGAATTGAGCTTGTCGATGAACTTTCAATGAAACAAGTTAACAAATATAGTGAAACAAACTATAGGGAAGAGCCAACGTTATTTTTAGAGTTTCATGGAAATGAAGCGGGATTAAAACAAGATATTGATTTCACAAAAGAAATTGTTAAAGATCACAAGTGTAAGGCTGTTTCATTTGAAACAGAAACAGCAGCAAGAAATAAATTATGGGAAGCAAGACATAATTTAGCATACGCTTATGTTCATAGTTGCCCAGGGAAAAAACTGATGAGTATGGATGTTTGTGTACCAATTTCAGAGTTAGCAAGTGCAATACAGTATGCAAAAGAGACTTTAGATTCTATGGGAATTGTTGGGGGAATACTTGGACATGTCGGAGATGGGAATTTTCACGTTCTATTAATGGTGAATCCAAATGATACAGAGGAAGTGCATAAAACAGAAGCGGCAAATGAAAAAATTGTGATGTATGCTCTTGAGCGCGGTGGAACATGTACAGGTGAACATGGGGTAGGGATTGGTAAACAAAAATATCAAGAAAAAGAGCATGGAGCAGCACTTCTTGTGATGAAAAAAATGAAACAAGCTCTTGATCCGAAAAACATTCTGAATCCAAATAAGATTTTTAAAATTAAAGAATAGGGAATGATTCTGTCAATGACCCACGACTGAAGTCGCGGGTTTGGAAACTTTGCTTCCGTTGGGGAACAAAATTTAAATAAAATTGAGACGATGCTTCACTTGAATATTGAAGCCTTAACCGTTCTGTCCTCTCTTTATGTACGTGACTATACAGATGTTGAAGGAACGCAAATCATCAATATTTCTTCAGGAGGAGGATACTTGATTGTTGCTGATGCTGTGACCTACTGCGCGACAAAGTTCTATGTAAGTGCCTTTACAGAAGGTCTCGCACAAGAATTGAAAGGAAAAGGAGCAGCCATGCAAGCGAAAGTCTTGGCTCTTGCTGCAACAGAGACCGAATTTGCGAAACGATCCTATGATGTTGATAATTTTGAATATAATGGTGTTGTTCCTAAATTCCATACAGCTGAACAAATGGCCGGTTTCTTGCTCGATTTATATGACAGTGGGAAGGTGGTAGGAATTGTGAATGGAGAAACGTATGACTTCGAATTAAGAGATCCGATTTATCCGTATGTGACCAGGACAAGAAACTAGTTTTTGAAAATCCCAACATAACAAAAAGCCGATAGTTCTGAAGTGACCCCAAAAAGTTAGACACATTTTAACAATTGGGGGCAGTTCATTACTACAAGTTCTTTTTTATTTTTCCTATAATAGCAAATGTAATTTCAAGGCTTATAATTTGTTATTTGCAAATATAGAATCTTCTAAGTGAATTACAGGGTATTGTTTAGAATCTAAGTTTTTAGTTATGACTGGATATAGTTCCATTTTTTCAGACAAATCAGTGATTGAAGCGCTCACTGTAAACCCGTTTTTCGCATATAGATATATATGGAATTTATCATTCTTAGTTGGCAAAAAATTAATCTCAGATATTATACTTTGTATTTCGCTCGGTAATTTATTTAACTCCGAAATAAGTTTTCTAAGTTGTTTTTCATCATTTCTAGTAAATTGTTTTATTACAGGTACACTTTTGGAGATTTTATCATTTGTAAATTTATCCAACATTGTACCATTTTCAAGTAGAAGATAATACTTATTATCTTTAATCATATATGCAACAGTGCTATTTTCTTTAACATTAATAGTGACTCGACTTGGAAAGTTCTTTGAAATTTCGACTTCTTTAATCAGATTATTTTTCTGTATTCTTTTTTTTATATCTTCTTCATGTAAATTCCAATAATTATCTTTGTCGCTTAAATTGGATAGACTTATAATTTCTGCTTTTGAAATTATTTCATTTCCAGTTACATATATTGCTGAAATTTTTCCAAAGCGATTTAAAAATAATAACAAAATAAAAGTTATTAATACACATATACTTAATGCTTTTTTTCTTCTAGCTGCTTTTAAATTTCTACTTTGTATTAGTTGTTGATGACGAACCTGTTGGTTAAATGGATATACATTATTTTGATTCATAATACCTTCCTCTAGTAGCCTATTATATTCCATTTAAAAAAATGCTCTAACATTTGTTGTTTAGTATGTTAATGGCCATCATGTACATATTTCGACTTTTTTACACTGCAGGGTGTATCCCCTAGCCCTGAAACGGACATAAATTCCTAAAACATTATATACATAATAGAATAATTTCTCAATATAGTTATAATATACAAGTGATATTCTTCGCAATTAAATAAACAGATACAGCATTTTAGATTTCTAATTAAAAAATTAGTAACATTTAGTGATATAGTAAATCATCTCTAAGTGTTCTTAAAAAAATATCACCATTTTGTAAAATAATCAAGGTATCGAAAGAAATTTCATTCTCCCGATATCTAATATAGGGAATAAGGGAAGTAATGCTAAGAAAGATGAATGATTATTTTCGTCGCGGGACTGAGAAGATGCCACCTCTAAGCGAAGGCTAGGTGGCGAGTAGTTCATAAATGCTTCGTAAAAAATTACATAAACAAAGGGAGAAGAGTGATAAACATTCTTCTCCCTTTGTCTGTAATTAGGGTTAGCATTATACTAATAAATATACGCTGTTGTGAACTGCTAGATGAACAATCCACTTCTAAGATTTTAACAGAAATAAATAATAATATGATATGCAATATTGCATATTAAGATATAGGTGTTCGGTATATACCCTAAATTGGAAGACTTGTATTCTTTATTTTTTCCATTCTGTAAGTGTAACATCCCATAGTAATACATCGGTATCAATGAACTTGATACAAAGTTCATTTGCTTTATCCAACTCTATTTCAAAGGAACTTTTTGATGTAGATATGTTTTTTTCAGAGAATTGAACTGTTTGTACATCTTTTCCATCCACAGAAATAATTATCTTTCCAGAACGTTTACTAGCACCATCTGGGATACCAAGATAGCCCGAAATTTTTATATATTTACCCTTTAACAAGTATTTAAATTGCTGAAAATCTGTTCCATTACTACTATACATATTTAATTTAGATTCAATTTTTTTATGAGCAATTTCAAAACTATGGAAATTTTTATCTTTCGGTGCATATCCATTAGTTTCTGTCAGTTGATTTAGTCCTATAATAGTTCCGTTTTTGAGAGAGTGTGGCTGCTTTTCTAATGATTTGTTAAATTCACCTACAACAACAATCAATCCTAAAGTAAGGATTGATGCTGTTACACAAGTAATAATAAGTTTTTTTAAAAAAGTATTTGAACGAAATCCTATTTTATATGCAGCAAATCCTATTATAGCACCCATTGCATTCACAATTACATCATCAATGTCAAAACCTCCAAGAAAAGTTAGCATTTGTAAAACTTCTAGTATAAGGATTGAAATACAAAATGAGGTAATGAATCGAATGAAGCTACAGCGGTATAACAAAGGAATTAGTACTCCAAAAGGTATGAATGCAGTTAAATTCCCAAAATTAAAAACCCATAGGTTAAAGTCTTCTTCACCTGTCATATTTGGTAATCCTAAAGGAATACTAGTCGGAATTAACTGGTATTGGTATTCATAATTAATATATTTTAATCCCAACCTATCAAAACCAAGAAACATAAAGTAAAGTATTAAAATTGAATAAAAACCTAATATTGTGAGGACAATCTTACGATGTTTACCTTTGATAATAAAACCTCCTATTACTCAAGAATATTCGTATTGTTTTTATTAAATATGTATTTTTAAAATATAGCAATAAAAACATATTAATATAAGTAATAATGATGTATCAACAAAAAATAATTTGTCAAAAAGTTAAATTGATAAAGGTGGTGAATAAGTATATCGGAATCAATTTTTGGTGATTTATTTATTTTAAATGTCGTTTAAACGTAATTTATATTTTTGAATAAAACTTATACACTACACAATTTTAAAAAGGTATTTTATACAGTTCATTCATAAAACGATTATTAACAATTCGATAAAATTTGTGAGGATTCAAAAAACATTTTTCAAACAATAACAAAATTGTGGAACACGCTTGTTGAGAAGATTGAACATGAAATGTGTATAATCCGTAGGACAGGGTGCTTACAATTTAGATTTTGAATAAATTTATTGTGGAATAAATTTTATAAAACTTATATATAAAGATATTAAATTATTGTCGTTAAAGATATCCCTAAAGACTCTAAATAGAGAAAGTGTTCTTTAATTTTGTTTGACAGGAAAATTTTCATTTGTATAATTAAGAAATGAGTTTATCTAGGTATTGCTATTTTATTTTTCATTTGAAAATGGATCTATCGCTCTCACATTAGTAGTTATGCTAGTAACAGACGGATTGGAAACGTTTAATATAATGTCGTTTTTATTTGATTTATAATAATGTTTATTATTTCTGAAAAGTAAGGATACTCTCGTTTAATAACATATTAATAAGTTTACTTGGGTATTTGAAATTGTATTATCGTTAATCGTAAAATGCAATATACTAAATTAGTTAATGATTTTTTATTAGAAATCTATCAGCTGTAATAAACTTATTATTTTTAATTACATTTAGAACTGTATTATTTTAATATATTGTACTTAAGAGGAGAATGAAATGAAACAAAAACAGAAAAAAAATACTAAAAAAAGTACGATTCCCTTAAGGTTGAATATATTGTTTTTCTGTGTATTTTTACTATTTTCAGCTGTTATTATTCAGCTAGGAAAAGTACAAATCATTGATGGGGAGAGTTATAAGAATATAGCGGAGAAACAAGGGAATTCTACAATCAGCATTCCCGTTCCACGTGGGCAAATTTTTGATCGAGAAGGAGAAAAAGTTGTTAACAACAATGCTATTCGTACTATTACATATACAAGGATGAAGGGTGTAGATTCAGAAGGCATTCTAAAAACAGCTAGAGATCTGGCGAACGTACTTGAAATGCCAGAAGAAGACATAAATAAGTTAACCGAAACAGATAAAAAGGATTTTTGGGTAAAGTTAAATAAGGAAAAGGCTCAAAAAAAGATTACGAAACAAGATGAGGCAAAATTCCGAGCCAAAAATATTGAAGGGAAAGAGCTTGATAAAAAAATAGAGGAATTAAGACGAGAACGTATCACAGATAAAGAACTAGGCGAATTAACACCAAAAGATTTAAAAGTATTAGCTATTAAAAGTAAAATGAGTTCGGGCTACTCAATGACACCTCAAATTATAAAGAAAAATGTGCCTGAGAAAGAATACACCATTATAAGTGAAAATTTAGCTAAATACCCAGGGGTAGATACAACAGTTGAATGGGAACGTAATTATGTAAATGGTGATTTATTTCGTTCGGTATTGGGTAATATAACAAATTCTGAAGAAGGATTGCCTAAAGAACACTTAGACTCTTATATGGTACGTGGTTATAGCCGTAATGATCGCGTAGGAAAAAGTTATATTGAACAACGATATGAAGATGTATTACATGGAACAAAAGCAGAAATTAAAAATATTACTGATAAAGAAGGAAACATTATTCGAACGGAAACCGTTTCTAAAGGGAAAAGCGGAAACAATGTAACGTTAACAATAGACATGAAATTACAGAAACAGGTAGAAGAGATTATTGAAAAGCATTTAAAAGCTTTTAAAGGTTCAGAACGTTTATTAGACCGAGCATTTGTTGTTATGATGAATCCAAAAACGGGGCAACTTTTATCTATGGCAGGGAAAAAATTAGTCAAAAAAGATGGAAATATAGAAGTAGAAGATTATGCTTTAGGCACAATGACAAGCTCCTACGAGCTTGGATCTACTGTAAAGGGAGCAACACTTTTAACAGGATATGAGACAGGTGCCATAACACCAGGAACATATTTTTATGATGCACCAATGAAATTTAAGGGAACAGCAAAAGCTAAGAAATCTTGGAAAGACTTTGGAACTATTGATGATATAAGGGCATTACAAGTTTCATCTAACGTGTATATGTTTAATACAGCTTTAAAAATTGCAGGTATAAATTATGTACCGAACAGTTCTTTAGATATTAAAGCGGCTACATTTGATAAGATGAGATATTATTTTGGGCAATTTGGATTAGGAGTTTCGACTGGAATTGATTTACCAAATGAAACGTTGGGACAACAAAAAAAACAAAATTATCAACCAGGTTTTTTACTAGATTTAGCTATTGGTCAGTTTGATACATATACGCCTTTGCAACTTGCACAGTATGTTTCTACCATTGCAAATGGGGGGTATCGAATGAAGCCGCAGATTGTACAAGAAATTCGGGAGCAAACAACGCAAGAAGAAGATATTGGTAAAGTTGTACAAACTATGCAACCCATTGTGCTGAACCGCGTAGATATGAAAAAGGAATATATCGACCGAGTACAAGAAGGCTTTAGGCAAGTGTTCCAAGAGGGTGATGGAACTGGTGTGAGGTATTTTCAAAAAGCTCCTTATAAACCAGCTGGTAAAACAGGAACAGCGCAAACAGTTTATGGAGGCGAGGACCCTGTTGGTAGAGATTCAGAAGGGAATCGTATTCATTGTTACAATTTAACTTTAGCAGGATATGCCCCATATGATAATCCAGAGGTTGCATTTTCCGTTGTTGTACCATGGGTAAATGATGATAAAGGTGGAATTAATTCAATGATTGGTAAAGATATCTTAGATGCATATTTCGCTTTAAAAAAGAATCAGGGAAGTAACGTTTCTCCATAAACAAACAAGTTGAATGCTTCTAGTAAATATATATATAAACGAAACGCCCCTACATTAAAATTTTGTAGAGGCGTTTTTCATGAAAATAATCAATAAGGAATGGAAAAACATGAAGCAAAAGAACCCAAAATATTGGCGTAATATAACATTGTTTTTATTGATTACAGTGATGTTTATGATAATAAGTTTAAACTTTTTATTATGTAAAATAGAAGGGAAATCTATGTATCCTACTTTACAAAATGAAGAGTATATACTAGTTAATAGAGCAGGTGCAGCAATTTTTCCATTACGTCATGGAGAAATTGTTATTATAAAAAAACCAAATGATCCTAAGTATTATGTGAAAAGGATAATTGGATTGCCAAAGGACAAAGTTAAAATAGAAAATGATATTCTGTATATTAATGGAAAGGAAAAAAAAGAAAACTATATTTATAAAGATTTAAGTAATAAATCCAAATATCTTGCTAACTTTGAAGAAAGAGAAGTACCTTCAAATAAATTATTTGTAATGGGGGATAACCGTTACCATAGTAAAGATAGTCGAAATGGTCTGGGATATATTGATAGATCTAGTATTGTAGGAACAATAATATATCAATTTTAATTATTTGAATTTTGATATTTTGTATCTAAATTCAAATGCTAGTATTGCTTCATAAAGTAACTAAATAATGGATTTATGATTTGAAATGATGGAAAACAAGGAAAAACGTGAAACAGAGAAAAGAAATAGTACATTACAATGACAAGATGTTAGAAACCATGAGGAATAGATAAAAATAATTATAGTGAATGTATATCACATAGTATTTGATGAATAGCAAAAAGCCCTAGCTAGGTGCAAAGCTAGGGCCCACAGTTTAATTAGATTGCCGACTACTGACTATCTACCTATCAAGTATAACATATAGTTTCTAAAAGTTTAATAAATGAATTTTGTAAATTAGTGAACAAAGAGGAATGTATAAGGGGCACGGCAACGATTCCTTCTTTTTGGGGCTACTCAAAATAGCCACGATCTTTTCATAAACAGAGTGTGGCTGTTTTTTAAGTGCTTAATTTTTAAAGGTCTTTTTATTAAACTGTCCATTTTATAGGGTACAGGTCAGAGGGAAATAAGCATTTTTGCTATTTAGACTCACACAAATGATCTGTACATCAATTTAGCCTTGATAAACAGATCATTTGTAAGATGATAATTCATTGTAAAGAAGTAAGGATTACATGAACGTTTTTAAAAGAGTTGTTACTAACGGAATTACTCCACCTAAAAATGATAAAATTGCAATTGCGATTGTCATAATAATGTCTCCTTTACAAAATTCTGAATATTAAGAATTTTGTAAGTTTATTATATTATAAGTTTAAGAATATAACAATATATTTTATAAATTTATAAGGGGGGATTTTTAGAATGTTCCTGTATTTTAATGCTGATGTAATTTTGAAATATACTCTGACTAAAATAGACAGAAGAAATAGAACTACAAGACAAAGTATAATAAAAAAAACCGGCCGAAATTAGAGGGATTTTCGGATATGGCGGGTTATTCTGTGAATCGTTTCCGTACCCCATGAATAGAATATTCATAATGTGACATAGCATCATTTTTGATAAAATGGAATTAAAAGGAAGTTGGTGTGTCTATGATAATAATAAAGGAGAAGATTATACTGAATATCTTTTTCTATTTCTTACTCATTCTGTTATTTCTTCTTGTTGATTACTATTGTTTAGATATGGATAACAAAAGATGGGGATGGTTTAAAAAAGAAGTAAAAAGCAAAAAACAATCTTTTTTACTCTAGTTCTTCTCTTAACCTTCATAGGATACATACTTATTGATGCTGAATACTTTAAAATCTGATGCCTTTAGTTAGCTAAAGAAGCCAATTTTTCTTAAGAACTCAATAGTTAATATCACTCACTTCCAATAGAGACGATTATGTGAATGGAAAATCCCTTTTCAGGTTACAAATATCTTTTGCAGTCTAAAACATTTTTATGAAATATAATTTAGTTGGTTTAGAAAGAATAACATTTTTTATACTTGAGGATAGAAAAATTCTTAAGTGGAGGAGTAGGACGTACCGCCCGCATTTTAACGAAAATATACGCTAAGCAAAATTCGGCATGAAAAAGCGTTGATTTTACTAATCTAAGAAAATCCCCTAATCTCAAAAGCGTCAGTAAGTATTTGAGACAAATGCACTTCAACGTAAAAAACGTAAAATAAGCTAAAAATAGCTTAAACGGTTTCTCAAAACTTATCTTTAAATTAAAATCCCAATTGAAATCATGCTGTTGGTTTTTGAAAATCTCTTAGCGTATAAAAATATTAAAATGTGCGTGCTACACCTTTTTAAATTTCTGTTCAATCTTATCATGTACTGATTCGATTTTTTCAGGCAACACAAATAAATACTGGATAAGGACTTCTAATAATTCTGTTAATAAAGCTACTGTTTCATCATCAATTTCCTGTTTCAATTCAAGCATCTCATAAAGAGGGCTGTCTGGATGAACGAGGTGGCCAACATCTTGAATCGGTTTAGTTAAATCGATATATTTTGGCAATTGCTCAAATTGCTGGGAAAGAGGCTGCCCATTACTTTTCTCTCCAAGAAAATGTTTGAGGACACTTTCAAGAACTCGTTTTGACATTACTGCAGCAGCAGAATTATCTTTTGACTGACTGACATTTAAAGTAGAGCGATACGCCCTGACAAGGTCTATAGGGACATGTTTATTGCGTTCGAGCTGATCCGAAGGATCTTTTAAATCCGAAGGACTATAAATATAAACTTCTACTTCTTCATTTATTCGATCCATATAATCATTAAACATAATCACGAATTCTGATGGCTTTTTACATTCAAAACAAAGCCCTTCTGCGAATAATCCTCTTTTTGTAACTTGGTAAAAATTCGTTTTTAACGTAAATTCACTTGATTTACCGCATTTAGGACACTCGCTTTTGACATTTTTCGGCACCTTTAAATACCCATACTGGGTATGAGATGAAATGGCTCCTGGCAATATTTTTCTCATTTAAACCTCCTAAAAACTCAACCCTAATACGTAACTTATATAAATATTTCTGGTAACTATTCAGTCACCTCATGAAGATATAAGGCATTTGGAAAAACTAACCAAAATATGTTTGCCTGTTTTATCACAAGATGTAGTGTTATCGCACATGTTTGTGTTGTAGCAAAAAAATAGACCGAATTTTCGCCTATGAAACTCCTAAATTAAAGGTATTGCTGAGTAGTTATTATTTCCGTATAGTGTATAATTGATAATACAAATTTTTAAAGTTATAGAAAAAGTATAACTTTAAAAATTATAATTACAATATGTAATATATGGAAATGAAAGTTTTTTCTAGTAGAGTATCATCATAAATGCCCACATTTTAACACCAAGAAAGAGGAGGAAATATTATGGAAATCACAATGTCAATTTTAAAATTTGTAGGTGGATTACTTCCATTCGTACAAGAGCTTTTAAAAGCATTTATGTAAGTTCATTATTTCGCAATTATTTATAAAAATTATCATACAAATGATCTGTATATCAAAGATGAATTGATGTGCAGATCATTTGTGTGAGCAAAGTCCCTTTAGACATTATGAATGGACTTATTTAACTTGCTTTATGCTTAGCGTACAGACAGCTACTGTACGTTAAGAGATACTTGTTCAGAAAATCATATGTTTATGAACAAAGGATAAATCGATATTGGATTCACTATTCTATTATTTAATTTTATAATCTGTTAATTTTTAATACAGGGAACATACAGACTGTAAAACAATCAAGTAAAATAAAATCAGCTAAAGGCCTATATAAAAATATATTAGAGACAAATGAAGGTTTCGATGTTACTCAGTTTGGCCATGTAAAGATCAAACGGTCTTAGAATATATTCAAAAGCATATAGATAAAAAGTTCATTTAGGTTGATATATGTAATATATCGGAAATGGGCGGAGGGAATTAATTGTTTAACATGGTATTGTCAGCTATATTACTCTCTAGTAAAATTAAGAATTTGTAATTAGATGATGGTAAAGCTCAGGTATGTTTTTCATACAAAAGGATTTTTTCACCCCTTTAAGTAAAATAAAGTTAGGTATTGTATTTTTTAATAATATCCAGCTGGTTTTATGTTGAATTTGATTACCGTAAAAATATAAATAAGTTAATAAAGAAAGAGGTTTATGTAAATATGGTTCATTACAACAATCAAGATAGCTTACATCGAGTATTTACATTAAAAGGAACGATTATAAGGGATATTTCCCCTCAAATTTTATTATATATATGTGTCTCAACAGGTATGGTTATAATTAATCACTGTTATGTAGAAATAAATATAAATCAAACTCCATGGGTTATTGTTGGTGGAGCTTTAGGTTTACTATTAGTATTTCGGACCAATACTGCCTATGATAGGTATTGGGAAGGAAGAAAGTTATTTGGCGCTATTGGTGGTTCTACTAGGAATTTGGCGGTGAGTTTTTTAAGTCATTGGGATTCTAAAGGGGAAAATACGGATCAGGAGAAGCTGAAGTTTTTACATCTATTAATTGCTTTTCCAAAATTGGCTAAACAACATTTGAGAGATGAAAAAGATTTATCTGAAGTAAAAGATTTGTTTAAATTATGTTCTGATAAGGAAAAAAAGCTATTGATTGAGTCAAACTATTTACCGATTACTATTGTGTTTATGTTAAAAACTATCCTATCAAAAGGATTAAGATCTGGTCACCTTCACCCCAATATAATAATTAATATGGAAGCTGATTTGAATAATTTGCTTACTGCTATTGGTGGATGTGACCGTATCAAAGCAACCCCTATTCCTTTTGCATATTTCGCCCATATAAAAAGTTTACTGATTATATTTTGTGGGACTTTACCAATTGGTCTTGTTGATAGTCTCGGATGGTTTACAGTGCTTGCAACTACGTTTATTAGTTTTGCATTTATAGGGATTGAAGCGATAGGAGTTGAAATCGAAGATCCATTCGGTCATGATCCAAATGACCTTCCACTAGAAGGGATTTGTATAGGAGTGGAAACTCATTTATTACACTTATACAATCAAAATAATCTATTAGAGTCGTCAGCTTTAAATTCTCATAAAAAAATCATCTAATTGCATATTTCATGAGACTTTTTAAATTATTTATTCATATCATTAACAAAAAGAGTTCTATTCATTTAGAACTCTTTTTATATTCTCTTCATAAATGAATTCAAAAGTAGAAATACATTTAATAAAACACACATGGACTTTTCTTTATATCATAGCTTCAGTTTAATGATAGATAATTACCATGTAATTAGCAGTACTAAAAAAATATATATGATATTTTTATCTCCAGAGTTATATGATAGTGAACTGTTTTACGTTAATACCACGAAATTTCCTCAATTTCGTTTTTCATACTTCTTCATTATGTTATGTATTTTTGTAAATTTAATTTTGGTATTTATCATTTTTCTCTAAGGTGTTTTGAGGGAAAATAATTCTTCCTTTTTGATATGACTTAATATTAACTACTTGAGATTTATCTAAAGGTCACTATTACGCAATTTACTAATAACAAATAACCAATTACATTCCAAAACACTATTATGAGAGTGTAACTTTTTTATTATGTAATTCATTTTAAAAGTTGAATTTATATGGATGATGGCTTGGTTTTTAAATCTTGTCAAGAGCGAATTTTCCGCTTAACCACGGCTTTATATTTTTTATATAAATATATAATATTTCTCCGTGCTATAATCCACTCATGAAATGTGCACGTTTCTAAAATATAGAATCATAAGAGAATTGAATTGAGGAATAGTTGTATGTATCCAGCTATTTGCGGGCAGTAAGAACCCCATCTCAAAATTCGGCAAAAGCAAAGAAATTAGGTGGGGGGGCGGGCTGCTCGTAAAAGTCAGATTGATGAGAGCTAATAATCATTGAGGGATGAAGCCCCCCCACTGATTAAAGTTTCACTTTATCTTGATAATGACTTGTTTCAATCAGTTACTCAATAACCCTTAAAATAGTGAGGTAAACAATATGAATCAAATACACAATGGAATTATTTTTACTGCAATACCAAATAAATCGAATCAATATTATCGACCATTTTATGAAGATCTTATTTATTTTAATGAGAACCTAAATGAAAATAAAGCATTTACCGATCAACTTATATCTTTAACTGTGGAAGAACAAGACTTTGATACAAACTTTTTTGAGTATGACGACATTTGGTTAAGAGACGTTGCACCAGTTGTAACAAATCACCTCGTTAAATTTAAATACCAACCAAATTACTTACCTGAAAGTCAAAGTCGATATTTAAATCAACAATTCAATAAATGGCTGAAGAAAAATGACTTTGAATATATTATTTCCCCATTGATATTAGATGGCGGTAATCTCATTTGGAATAAAAAAGATACAATTATATTAACGGATCGTATACTTGATGATAATTATGATTGGACAGAAAAAGAAATTATAGAGCAACTGGAATGGGATTTAGATGTCAGTCGAGTTATTATCATTCCTTCTGAACCAGGAGATGTGCTTGCACATGCAGACGGTATGATTAAGTTTATTGATGAACATACAATGTTTATCAGTGACTTTCTAGGAGATTACGAATTTAGGCATAGCATTCAAGAGATTATTCGAGAGCAAATGCCTGAAGCGGAGTTTGTAGTTGTTCCTTCTTCATATACAGAAGAAGGGCAATATGATCAAGAGATTGCATCAGCCAAAGGTTTATATATAAACATGTTAGAAACAAAAGATGCTCTCTATGTTCCTAGGTTTGGATTATCTAAAGATCAGGAAGTCTTACAATACATCCAAAAACATACTGATAAACATGCGATTCCAGTTCATGTAGGAGATATATCGACAATGGGAGGCGCAATTAATTGCTTAACGTGGTATTGTCCCATTCATTTGTTACCTCAAAAATTTAAAAGAATGAAAAGTCGGGAGGATGAATTCTCCATTTCGGATTTTTTTAATTGGAAATGATGTCTGTTTGCAAACTCCCTGTAAAAAAATATAATACCTTTCACGTTCATGCTTATTATGAGGGTGAAAGGTTATTATATGAGATCATAAAAGGCGTAGTAAATAAAGTTACTCAAGGAGTATTTAAATGTATAAAATTACTGAATTTTCTCGAATTTGCAAAATGAGTACTCGGATGTTGAGACATTACGACAAAGAGGAAATACTGAAACCAGCATATATTAATCCCATAAATGGATATAGGTATTATGAACAGGGTCAATTGGAAATGGCATTACAAATCAAAAAACTAAGAGAGTACAGATTTCCTCTCTCGAAAATCAAAATAATTCTTCAGTCATCAGACCAAAATTCACTTATCAAACATATGAAATCGCAAATTATGGAGTTATCACATGAAGTAAGAGAACATTTACAGGTTATTTCCGAAATGAGTGAAATGATAAATAGAAACATAGATCTCATTTCAATCCAACGTAGACACTACGATATATTAATTGGAATGAGAAGTGAAATAACTGTCATAACGCAAAGATTACAAATCGATATTAATGATATAGATGAACATTTTGATTTCTTATATGAAAAAGTACAAGTGAATAATTTTCAAATAATAGGTTCTCCATCCGCCATCTTCTATGATGAAGAGTATATTCCGAATCACAGTGATATTGAATTAAGAATTCCAATTATTTATGAGAACACTGGAAATTTATCATGGGATTGGGAGATAAAAAAGCTAGCTCAGCATCAAATTGTTACTACCTTGCATCATGGGAGTTATGACGATATAGGTTACGGTTATATGGCGCTAGAAGAATGGATTGAAAATAATGGATATCTGATAGTTGCTCCACCATGTGAAGTCTATTTAAAGGGTCCTGAATGCGATTGCCCAGTAGAGGATTATGTGACGCAAATTTGTTTTTCAGTTATTAAAAAGTAACAACAATAATGATTTGACCTTGACACTATGTTAACGTTTATTCTATTTTCAAAAGCAATTTATCTTAATAAAAGGAGTAGAAAAATGAAGGGAATTCCAAAGAAAGCACTAATGGTCATTTGTCTGATTTTTAATGTGGTATTGATTTCAGCATGCGCTCCTGAAGTGGGAGAAGCCAAGCAAAATAGCACTGTTCTGCCTAACCATTTGCCAGACAATGTAGTATTTAAAAATGGGAAAATCTATACTTCTAATGAAAAACAAGATATGGCAGAAGCAGTAGCAATTAAAGATGGTAAAATTATATTTGTTGGTTCCGACAAGGATGTAGAAGAATTTATAAATAAAGATACGGAAGTCATAAATCTACAAGGGCGTTCCGTCCTTCCCGGTTTTGTGGACAATCATAATCATATATTTGAAGCAAAATCACCCGCGGCAGGAAATTGTAGTGTGTCACCAGATGCTTCATTACAAGACCAACGTTCGTATTTAAAGGATTGTCAAAAAGATTTAAAAGAAGGGGAATGGATAAGCGGATCGGGATTTAGTTTGGAAAGTTTGTTAAAAGACATGAGCGAAGAATCGGAAGAGCAGACTCCATTGCAGCTCCTTGATGAGCTGTTCCCCAATAATCCTGTAGTAATTATGGAAAGAAC
The DNA here is from genome assembly GCF_000374965.1 of Bacillus sp. 95MFCvi2.1. NCBI lineage: Bacteria > Bacillati > Bacillota > Bacilli > Caryophanales > Bacillaceae > Bacillus > Bacillus sp. 95MFCvi2.1. Next base: position 194,273 of record NZ_KB895695.1, read on the forward strand.
CTCTCATTCTGTATGGGTTAACTCCAAAGCAATGGAGTTGGCTGGAATGAATAAAGAGACGAAAGATCCGCAGGGGGGAAGAATTATTCGGGACCCGGAAACAGGAGAGCCTTTTGGTATTCTTTATGACTCAGCTGGTGATATTGTGATGGAGAAAGCATGGAGTTCACAACCAAATCTGTTTGAAAAAAATTACGAAGGTTTATTGGATGGCTTAGATGAGGTTGCGAAGAATGGTATTACTACAGTTGGTGATGGACGTCTATATTGGAAACGAGGTTGGTTAGATGTCTAGAATAAAGTTAATGATGAGAAAAAGTTAACATCACGAGTAGTACTTCGTCCGTGGGTGTATCCAAATTTAAATGAAGCAGAACAAATTGAGTATTTCAAAAAAATTAGGCGAGACGATTCATCGTCTCGAATGCTTATTAATCAAGTGAAAATGTATAGTGATGGAATTAGTATTAACAGCACAGCTAAAACACTAGAAAAATATAAATTTGAGTGGTTTAAAGGAACTCCATATGGTTTGAACTATATTCCAGAGCAGAAAATGAAATGGTGGTTGACCGAACTCGATAAAATTGGTTATGGTGCATTGATTCATACAATTGGAGACGGTGGAGCAAGAGAGAGTTTAAACGCAATTGAAGCAGCGAAAAAAGAAGGAGCAAAACAACCTTATACGCTCACGCACGTGGAAATGGTAGAAGATAGTGATATTAACCGTTTTGCTGATTTAGGTATTAGTGCGGATTTTCAAGTAGGGCATGATTTTGCGGAAGATCCTAAGCAAAGCTGGGCAAGTATGTATTTTTCAGATCAACAGATGAAACGAATTATGCCGCTAGGACGAATTTGGAAAACAGGAGCAAATGTATCGCTTAGTAGTGATTGGGACGTAAATGAACTGAATCCACTTGTCACTATTTCGAATTCACTAAGCATTGGTGAAAAAGGTTTACCTGATGTATACGCAGCTATTGATGCTTATACAATTAAGCCTGCCAAATCATTAGGACTTGATAATATAGCTGGTTCTATTGAAGTAGGTAAATCTGCTGATATGGTAGTACTTGATGAAAATATAACTGAAATGAGTAAGGATAAGATTCCAGATGCTCAAGTTTTAATGACAATTTTACAAGGAGAAGTAGTTTACCAAAAGGAGAAATAGATGAAAGGAAAAGCTTATGAAATTAATGCAAGCGAATCCAGAAATTTTTAAAGATAAAATCATTAAGCCGTCCAACTATTTAATTGAGCATGTCGGAAACAACCAATATCTATTGCATAGAGAAATTGCAGAATATGAAAAAGAAGCATTTAGAACAGAAAAATTATTTCAATATAAAGGAAGGAGTTTTTTACCAAACATTGAACAGTTTACTTCAGAAGAGCAAGCTAAAGCAGCTGTATACTCTTATTGGGAAGCAATTAACCAATTATATTAAAAGTGGATTAAATCACAGCTTGTTATTCACACAAAGAAACGAAAAATAATTTTTTATTAATGAGCTAAAAAAGAGGGCAGAATCAAAGAGGCCACTGAAAAAGTCCATATAGTTTAAACAAGTGAAGGCTTCCTCGATGAAATCGAGGAAGCCTTCACCATTTTTATGTATAATAGTTGTACTAATTCTAGGTGGTGTCTCGGATGATTTCAAACCAACAATCTCTTAACCTTAGTCCTTTCATGGCAATTTACGATATCGTCGTGCCGAAAGATAATATGCTTCGTCAATTTAATGAATTGGTTGATTTTTCTTTTGTTTTAGAGGAATTACAGAATAAATATTGTCTTGATAATGGCCGCAATGCAGTGCCGCCTGTTCGTATGTTCAAATATTTATTGCTAAAGTCCATTTTTGACTTATCAGATGTAGATGTTGTTGAACGCTCAAAATATGACATGTCCTTTAAATATTTTTTAGACATGGCGCCAGAAGATGCGGTGATTAATCCGAGTTCGTTCTATGTTAGGATTAAAATCATTTAAAACAGCAATCTCTATATTGAGTGGTGTTGAAGCCATGCATATGATGAAAAAAGGACAAGTTGTTTTACTGGACGAATCCGTCCAAAACCAGAAAGAATTTATTCATAAATTGTTTGGCTTAGCTTCATAAGATAGAAATGTAGAGGAAATTGCTATTCTATGATTCTAACTAACATTTTTGCACCAGAACCATATTTAGTCATATACGCTGATCCTATGTCTATCTCTTGTGAAACTTTGCAACAGAACCCCCAAGAATAATCTACATGAAATGTATAATAATCTGATGAACAATTAGTTTAAAATTAAGTATAAAAGCAATTATCTGGAATCTAATTGTAATTCAGCTTTGTCGCTTGTGAGTGTATTAGAAAAATTACAATTTCCAGAGTAGATGGCTCTTGATTCATCACACGAATCAGATTTTTCACATCCTATAAGTATTCCTAATGTTATAAACAATAATAAAATCTTTTTCATTATAATACACGCTCCATAATAGTTAGAATGTTATGATGTACTTAGACTAAGATAGGACTCACTACACATACCCATCAACTTAAGAAATGGGTTGTTTCCCAAGACGAAAAAAAGAGTTGAATTCTCATAAATAACTGTAAAATAATAAAATTTTCGTTTAGGAGCTACTTTAATATCTTAACTTGATCGGAATGGCATGCTACCCTTATAACCCTAAAATTATATACGAATCAATATGTTTACATGCTATAAAATTAATAAAATGCAAAATTGCATATTTAACCTTCTCAATAGAGTGTACTCTATTGAGAATAGGGGTACCACCACATCGCTATCAAGCTAATAAAAAGAAATGCCCCCTAAAATGAAAAAATACGCTATTCTTTCTGTAGAATCATAGGAAAGGATAGCGTTTTTTATGTTTGTTTCTGTGTCTGACGAATTACAACTATTTGCTCAAGAGATTCAAAGTTTTTTATCTCCAAATACCTTACGGGATCTTGCTAGAGATGTTGGTTTTGTACAACGAACCAGTAAGTACCAAGCAAAAGATTTAGTCGCTTTATGTGTATGGATGAGCCAAAATATAGCTATGACTTCTTTAACTCAGTTATCTAGCTGTTTAGAAGCATCAACAGAAGTACTCATCAGTCCTGAGGGACTGAATCAACGATTTAATAAAGCGGCCGTCCAACTTTTACAACACATACTAGCCGAACTACTAAGCAAAAAATTGGCCTCATCTATGCCGATTTCTTCTCCATACACTTCTGTTTTCAAGCGTATTCGTATTTTAGATTCAACTGCATTTCAACTTCCGGATATATTTTCATTCGTTTATCCAGGTGCAGGAGGATGCAGCCATACAGCTGGGATAAAAATTCAACTTGAGTATGATCTGTTAAGTGGACAGTTCCTACATATTCATACAGGTCCAGGTAAACAACATGATCGCACTTACGGCTCTCTGTGTGTCCCAACTGTGACAGCGAATGATTTATGTATCCGAGACTTAGGTTATTTTCATTTGAAAGACCTTCAATATATACAAGATAAAGAGGCCTACTATTTTATAAAATGTTGAAGGTACCCCGTTTTATAGGTATCTCGTCTGAACCCCTGTATCACTTAATCTATGAACACATAAAAAAAGGAAGAGAATTTAAAATGCATCTTAATATGAAATATTGCATATTAAAATGTATTGATAAAAAAGTAAGTGCTTACTATAATAAAAGCATAAAGATGTACTACATCTTAACATCAAAAAAGAGGAGGAAATACTATGGCAATCGCAATGGCAGTTTTAAAATTTATAGGTGGAGTAATTCCATTCGTACAAGAGCTTTTAAAAGCATTTATGTAAGTTCTTTATTCAGCAATTATTTATAAAAATTATCATACAAATGGTCTGTATATCAAAGATGAATTGAGGTGCAGATCATTTGTATGAGCAAACTTTAAACAAGAAAAAGAATCCTAGAAATCATAAGGGATTCTTTTTCTTTATGTGTAATTAGGGCTGTAACCAGATTTATTGACTCTTCCAAGAGAAAGTTCTTTCACATAAGTTTCAAATTAACTTATCATGTTTACAATTCTATTTAATTATATCGAATAGGAGCAGAAATATATGAAGAGAAATATATTAGAATATCAATACCGCTTAAACACATTAAAAAGTTGTGTGTGGATTTTTGGGATCTTATTAATTATTAATTGGTATAATTTATGTGCAAATCTTATACTTAGACATAACTTTTTGTGGGAAAAGGCTTTATTGGTCATAATTTTTACTATCGTATTCATAAATACTTTACATCAAATTAAAACTAAGAACTATAAAATTACATAACATACATTTTTAACACATTGAATTTGATACACAAACTCTAAAATATGGTACTTACGAATTCGTTGCACACAACCTACATCTCTAGATACGCTGAATACTAAAATCCCAGTATTCTTTATTCGTTGTAAACCCAATAACCTTTAGGCTTACGCCTAACCGACATTCATCTCCCACCTACTCATTGGGCTACACCTTTTACATTCTTTGAAGTGGGATTCTTCTGTCGGGGGAATGATGAAATAATATGTAATAGCACATATTAAAATAAAATTTATGCGATACGGAAATTGTGCAAAAACATACCGAAAATATCCCCAAATACATTCCTCACTCATAAAAAAGAGATAAAGCACTTCATAAAATGCTTTATCTCTTTTTTTATGAGTATTTCTTATTTCACGTAAATTTACCATATGTATCACCTCCTACTATAACCATACACACCTTTTACTTTCTCATAACACTGTTGGATAAAGTGTTTCAGCTCTTCATTTTCCTATTGTCTTGGTGCAAGGATTCCTTGTCAGTTTAGCCATTTATAATAGCCGCTTCGAGAAACACTTATCAAACAACAGAGTAGGCTGACGGAGTATTCGGTTGTTAAAATATCGCAATTGAGTCGCTTGTATCACCTCTTTTGAAGATCCCATAACTTTTTTAATGTCATGCTTTATAATAGGAGGGTGTCCTCTATGTCTAATGAACATTAGTTCACTTATTAATAGTCAAATTATCTAGGATCTGCCACAAAAAAGAAGAAAATCACAAAAATTAACTTCTTTTTAAGTAGGGAAACTTTTATGTTCATTAACTGTTGAATTCATCAGAAAACACTTTAGATTTGATATATTAAAAAATTAAAAAATCGTATAAATATGAAATATTGCATATTGAAATGCATTGATATCCAAATGAATTCTCGCTATTATAGTAGTATAAAAATTTACCACAATTCAATACTCAAAAAAGAGGAGGAAATCATATGGAAATCGCAATTGCAGTTTTGAAATTCATTGGTGGAGTAATTCCATTAGTAACAGAATTATTAAAAGCAGTGATGTAGTTTAGTTTTTGTAATTATTTATATCATATGAAGCACAAAATAAAGAGGTCAGTTTCTTTAAAATAAAGGATCGACCTCTTTATTTTGTGCTTCATATAGCCTAAGGTATTAAAAGGTTATTAGCTTTTATTTTTTGGTTTATAGCCAGTTACTTTAGGTGGTTGTCCCATATAAATTGTTCAATAAACGTATGTACTAAATTATATCATCATTAAGGGGAAGACATTATGTTACCAACTACAACACATCGACCAACTAAAAAGAAAAAATGGATTATCATTGGGGTTATTGCATTAATTGTCATCGTTGCAGCCGTCAATATTTTTGTTATGCAAGGTAAGAAGAAGGAGACAGCAAAGGGAGACGCTGTTAGCTTTGAGAAAGTAACAGAACGTACACTCAATAATACAAAATTGATTTCTGGACAAGTAAAGCCTGGGAATATTGAGAGCTTCTATGCAGATCCGACAAAAGGAAAAGTGAAGGATATTGCGGTGAAAGAAGGGCAAGAAGTAGAAAAAGGGACGAAGTTATTCTCTTATGATAATGAAGAAATCAATCTACAATTGAAGCAAGCTGAGCTTGATCAAAAAATGGCAACAATGCGCTATGATCAAGGGAAAAAGAAAATAGATTCACTAAATAAAGAGATTAAGAAAGCAAAAGATAGCGGCGCTGGAAAAGAAGTAACAGATCCGTTAGAAGAGCAAGTAAGTGAACTAGAAATACAGCAAAAAACAACTGAACTTGAGAAAGAAAAAGGTCAATTACAATCACAACAATTAAAGAAAAAACAAGATGAACTCACAATTTATAGTAACTTTGCTGGTGTTGTACAAAAATTAGATAAAGATGCAGCACAAGGTTCGACGCAAGCAATGGGTGGACAAGGAAAATCATTTTTACAAATCGCATCTAAAGAACCATTCCAAATTCAAGGGACATTAACAGAACTTCAAAAATCACAAATCCAAAAAGATCAAACATTTACTGCAACTGTAAAAGCAAATAGTAAGAAGAAATGGACAGGGAAAATTACAGAAGTAAGTGAATTTCCGACAAGTGTAGAGATGGCTCAAGCAGCTGGTGTTGGTGAGGGAACACAAAATATGTCTCAGTATACATATAAAGCTAGTTTAGATGGACAAGAAGGTTTATCTCCAGGCTATCACGTATCACTGCAAGTAAACTTAGAGAATAAGAAGATGATTGCTGTTCCTAGTAAAAGTATTATTGAAAAAGCTGGTAATCTATTTGTTTATGTAGAAGACAAAGGAAAGCTTCGTAAACAAAATGTGAAAAAAGGTTCTACTGATGGAGATTGGACAGAAATTCTTGAAGGTGTAACAATGGGACAAAAGGTGGTTAAAAATCCTTCCGACAACGTGTATGACGGAATGGAAGTGAAAGAAAAATGATTACGTTAAACAATATTCATAAAACATATTACCAAGGGAAGCTAGCGGTACCGATTTTACATGGTATTAGTTTAACAATTCAAAACGGTGAGTTTGTTTCCATTATGGGACCATCTGGCTCAGGGAAATCAACCCTCATGAATATTATCGGTTGTTTAGATCGTCCGACAGAAGGGGAATATGTGTTAAACGGCGTGAATATTTTAACGGCAGATGAAGCAAAACTTGCCCTTATTCGTAATGAATATATCGGTTTTGTATTCCAGCATTTTAACTTATTGCCACGTCTTTCAGCGGTAGAAAATGTAGAACTTCCGCTTATATATGGCGGCGTGAAGAAAGCGGAGCGCCGTCAGAGAGCTCTTGAAGCACTTGGGAAAGTCGGATTGTCTGACCGCGTGCATCACTTGCCAAGCGAACTTTCAGGTGGGCAAAAGCAGCGTGTAGCCATCGCACGTTCCATTGCAAATGACCCAACGTTCATTATGGCCGATGAACCAACAGGTGCTCTTGATACGAAATCTGGAGAGCAGGTTATGGATATTTTCACAAAGTTAAACGCAGAAGGTACAACGATTGTTATGGTTACGCATGAAGATGAAGTTGCGGCGTATTCTTCGCGCCGAATTGTGCTAAGGGACGGGGAAATTACAGAAGATAGAAGGTGTGTGATATGAGTTTACTAGATAGTATAAAGATTGCCCTATCTTCTATTCTAGCTCATAAACTGCGCTCAGCACTTACAATGCTTGGGATTATTATCGGTGTCGGCTCTATTATTATTGTTGTTGCGATTGGGCAGGGCGGGGAAGCAGCGTTAAAATCACAATTTGTTGGTTCTGGGAATAGTGTGATTTCTATTCACTATACTCCTGACATGAATGATTCATTTGGTATGGAATCCATGGGAAAACCGAAATTGACAGAAGAAGATATTTTTGAAATTAAAAAGCTTCCAGAGATTTCACACGTAATTAAGACGAATTCAAACATGGAAACACTTGATGTCAATGATAAAAAAGATATGGTGAATATTAAAGGGCTAGACAGCGAATATTTCGCTGCGAATAAAGTTAAGGTGTTAAAAGGTCGTTCTTTAAATGATACAGATATCGATTATGGAAATAACGTTGTCATGATTAGTTCCGATGTAGAAGAAAAGATATTTGAAAAAGAAAATCCAGTTGGAAAGATTATTGAAATGAAAGGCCAACCGCTGCAAATTATTGGTGTATATAAAGCCGAGGGCGGATTCATGGGAATGGGAGGTTCAGAAGTTCTAATTCCACTAACGTTATGGCCGTCGTTGTATGGAACAGATGAAATTCAAGAGATTTCTGTCCAAGCGAAAAATGTCGATAATTTAGATGACGCTGGAAAGAAAGCGGCTGATGCATTAAATAGTCGTAAGCCAAGTGAGTTTACAGGTAAATATGAGGTAATGAATTTAAAAGAAATTCAAGATGGTATTTCTAAAATGACAAATATCATGACGATGATTATTGGAGGTATTGCTGGTATTTCATTAGTCGTTGGTGGTATAGGGGTTATGAACATTATGCTCGTATCTGTAACAGAGCGTACACGTGAGATTGGGGTACGTAAAGCACTTGGAGCAACGCGTAGTAAAATTTTACTGCAATTCTTAATTGAGGCTGTTATGTTAACGCTTCTTGGTGGATTAATCGGGATTGGTCTTGGTTACGGGGGCGCATATATTGTTTCCACATTTGCGAAATGGCCACCACTCGTTTCATGGCAAGTAGTTGTTGGCGGCGTATTATTCTCGATGACGCTTGGTATTATCTTCGGGTTAATTCCAGCGAATAAGGCGGCGAAATTAGATCCAATTGAAGCACTTCGTTACGAATAGGTTAAATCGGGGCAGCAACTTAAGCTTATAGAAGCGGATACAATTGTAGAGCTAAATAATCTGTTTTAGAGCACAATCTTTTTTCACTTGTTCGCCTAATTATTTTAAAGCGCTAATGATAAAATAACCATGGTACATTAAACTAATAATGAAAATAAAAAAGACAGTATAATAACTGTCTTTTTTATTTTCATTATTCAATAAAAGAAACAAAAGGTTCATCTTCATTTTTTTCTCTTACAACAACTGCTTCAACTTTCTGCTCTGACTTTATATTCATTTGAACCTTAACATCTTTAGGGAAAACATCTAATATATTTTGGACTACCATTTGTGTAAAAGCAATCAGTTCTGATTTACCATTAAATTTAACTAAAACATTCATATTTATAGTATCCATATGATCATCTTTATAAAAAATTGTAGCATTAACCGGTATATAATCAGCTTTATTGAATTCTTTCACTTTATTAGAAAACCTATCTAACTCTTCATTATCTTTATTATATACTTGTTTAAAATCATCAGAAGGATAAGCAAAGGATTTTTCGTTAATATTAACCCACTGTCCTATACTATTCTCACCTTTTTGTACTGTTACACTAGAAATAAAAGTACCGGCTTTTAAAGAATCAGAAGTTTCCTGTTTAAAAATAGAAAAAGTAATAGGAACTTTTACAAAGTTCTTATTATCATAAAGAACTTTTAAAAGTTGATTAGCAATTTCACTGCCCTTAACATTTGCTTCTTCATTAGAATGATTTGAAGTCATGGCTAAACCGATAACAACACCAGCTAAACTCAATTCACCTGAATTTTTCTTAGTATAATAATCATATTCTATAATATTAGATACATAAGGTATTTCTTGTTTTGTGAGTAATTCGTCTATTGTTTTTTGAGCAATATATTCACTTCTTTGTAATAAATGATTTTTTGTATCAAATTGCTTAGATGCCATATTCATTAAACCTAATTCTAATTTATCTATATCTAATTTAGAATTAGTTTGTATATTAACTGTATTTATTATTTTATGTTCTTTTAAAGGAATAATAGTTTTATAATAATTATCAGAAATAGAATATTTCGGAATAATGCTATTTCCCTTCGTATTTTTTTCTACAACTTTCTCTTCTTTTTTAATAATATTAGTACCATTACAAGCACTTAATAACAAACTAATAATTATCAAAAATAATGATATCTTTTTCACCTATAATAACCACCTTTAACCATTTCTCTCGCATTATACAACATATAGTGTATCATTAAATATCTAAAAAAAAAGAGATTAATGAAAATATATATATGCATCTAACAATATTCCCTAATGTTAAAGATAAAAATATGATATTTATATAAAAAAGCTACAAAAAACCCTTGAAACTATCCCTTCTGGATATTCTGTTATGTATTAAATTACTAGTTAGGTAGGACCAACATGAATTCAAGCTTAGATTTATTAACATAAAAAAGAAGAGGGTTTTTATAATCCTCTTCTTTTTTATATGTTCATTAGCTGTTTTGTTCACTTAAGAGTGCTTTAGAATTTACCTATTCTATTATAACTGTATAAAACACATTTTTAATATGAAATATTGCATATCGGAATGTATCTAAAATGAAGGTATAAGATTTACCACATCTTAATACTCAAACAAGGGGAGGAAATACTATGGCAATCGCAATGGCTGTTTTAAAATTTGTGGGTGGAGTAATTCCATTCGTACAAGAACTTTTAAAATCATTCATGTAAGTTTTTATTTCAAACATGTATGTAAAAATCTCACACAAATGATTTGTATATCTGGGCATAAGTGCTTTGTGAATCAATAGTATGAACAGATTTTAGAAAAGAAAAAGAATTTCATTAGGAATAGCAATCAAAAAGCACTCATTCGAGTGCTTTTTGATTGTACAGTAATACTTTAATACTCTATAATTAACTTTGGGGAAGGTAATCTAAGAGCATTAGACGTAGTCTTAGCATTATCTTTTATTTGATAAACCATAAAATTGAATAATTTTGTGGTTTATTTTTTGTAAATCCACAAGTTTTAAACTACTTTTAATAAACGTAATCATGAAATTAACATCGAATTACAGTTCCGGAATAGAGAGTCAGGAAATGGTCACCAATATCAATTATAGTTGTTGCTTGTATATAACCTTTAAAACCATCTGATGAATAATAAATTTCTTTTGGAATACTTTCTTTAACCTGATAACTAGTTTTTGAGTACTTCACATAATGGTTTGTGATTACTTTTGATTCAGGGACAATATTAGCTCTTTGTTCAAAAGTATTTGTGATAGTAGAAGGTGAATTAAATTCAACATTTTCATGAGAAATACGATCCAAACTTTCAGCTTTTACACCTTCTGTTTGAGAAAAGGCACCTAAGCTACCTATTCCTAATAATGTAGCAAGTGTAAACTTTGAAAATCCTGTAAATTTCCCCATTTTATAAGCCTCCTTTAAGTTTTTTGTAAGATAAGGTCCTTACACTTCACAGTCTATATCTAGCAGATAGGAAGTGTACATACATATCATTAGACAAAAATCTACATTATTCTCTATTTTTTTCTAGGTTATGTATAATAATCCGTTGTTCAACAAGTTGTCACAAATAAAAAATGATAATGATAACAAAAAAATGAATAGTATATTCGTTGCTTGTATTATTATTAATTATTTTAATATTCTAAAATAATTGGATAAAATCGGTTCTGGTGCAAATATATGAAGAATAACACGGAGAATAGTAGACTCTTAACGGAATCGTATTTTATGCTATAAGTCTAAACGCTTGGCGGATGAACTCTTTTTGGTTTTGGACAGACTGGTTTTCTAAATCAATCTGTTCCTTTTTTATCATATGCATGGCTTCAACGTCACTCAATATAGAGGTTGCTGTTTTAAATGACTTGAATCCCAACATAGAGCGTACTCGTTTCTTAATAAAACGATGGTATTGTTCCACATGTTATTCAGATATTTTATCTTCCTGGTTTGGATGCTGGCTGGCCTCTCTTTATCTAATAAAATAGAGATCTAGATTTACCACTAGATATTATGAAAAAACAATCAATTGTATTTAGCGCTGAGAAAAGAGTAGTTGAACAAACTGTGTAGGTTCTATATCTATATTAAATGATTTTGCATCAGAACCGAAAAAATGCCACTCCATTAGGTAAAGGAGTAGCATTATGTTGTAAAAATAGTAAATCATGAGAAGGTGTTAACTTAATTCTTTCTCATGTACCACAAAAAGTTCGATAAGGGCGGGATGATGGCGCCGGTGGTGTACAGTACTCAGACTGTTCAGGAGAGTGAGCATAAGGATTTGAAAGAACAACAAGCAGTTGTTCCATTACGCTGTGGTCCCCTTGTTTGACTGCGGCATCTAATGCTTCTTCCACGCGGTGATTTCGTGGGATTATCGCAGGATTGGTGTCTCGCATCAGCTGATCTGAAGAAGATTTCGACTCCTCCTGTCTGCTTAATCTTGCCTGCCATTTTTCATTCCACCTCGTAAATTCTTGACTTTTAAACAAATCGGTATCTTTATGTGTACCAAAAGTTAAAGCAAGGAAGGTATTAGTATAGTCTGCGCGATATTTCTCCATAATTTTAAGGAGCTCATCAATGAGGGCTTTATCTTCTGCTTCTTCGTTAAATATACCTAGTTTGGTCCGCATCCCAGCGAGCCAATGCTTTTCATACAGTGTGCCGAAATCTGAAATCGCATCTTGGGCTATTTGGGCAGCTTGTTCTAGGTCTGTATGTAGAAGCGGCAATAGAGATTCTGCAAATCGCGCGAGATTCCATACACCAATATACGGCTGGTTACCATAGGCGTATCGGCCTTGCGTGTCAATGGAACTAAATACCGTTGCTGGGTCATATTCATCCATGAAGGCGCAAGGACCATAATCGATGGTTTCTCCGCTAATGGTCATGTTATCGGTATTCATTACCCCGTGAATAAAGCCAACGAGTTGCCACTTTGCAATTAAGCTGGCCTGTTGCTTCATCACTTCTTGTAGTAACGCTAGGTATGGATTTTCCTGTGATTGAATAGCTGGAAAATGACGCTTAATCGTATAGTCAGCCAAAATTTTTAGCTCCTCAACTGAACCGCTTGCTGCTGCGTATTGAAATGTGCCAACGCGTATATGACTGCTAGCTACACGTGTCAAAATTGCACCTGGTAAAGCAGTTTCGCGTATGATTGACTCACCTGTTGATACTATAGCTAGACTACGGGTAGTAGGAATACCAAGCGCGTGCATTGCTTCACTGATAATATACTCGCGTAGCATTGGTCCAAGTGCGGCGCGGCCATCCCCTCGGCGGGAGTATGGTGTTCTACCAGAGCCTTTTAATTGAATATCAAATCGTTCACCTGAAGGAGTAATCTGCTCACCGATTAGCAGCGCACGGCCGTCTCCTAGCATGTTGAAATGCCCGAATTGATGCCCTGCATAAGCTTGAGCAAGAGGGATAGAACCTTCGGGAATTCGGTTTCCAGCAAGAACCGCTACTCCATCTTCGCTTTGTAGTTCCTCAATGTTTAGCCCTAGGGATGTTGTCACAGGATGATTGAGAATGATTAACTTTGGTAAGCCTACAGGGGTTGGGCTAAGGGTGGAAAAAAATGATTCCGGTAGACGGACATAACTATTGTCTAAGTTCCATCCGGTTTCTTTTGTTTCTTTTTTCTTTTTCATTGTATCTCCTTCTTTTACGTTTTTTTCTGTTACATAAAGCATAGATATAAATATTCAATGATATTCTCCATTTTATTGAGAATATAGAAGATTGGAATTTAATATTGATTAGTTGGTGCGCATTGTTTTTATAATTCACTTGTAGTCATGTACATTATATCCTTAATCAATGAAAAAAACGTATTAGTACTTGTTTTTTATAAACTATAATATTTTATCATTTTAACCGAGAAGACATCCACCTCTAAAAGAAGTGAAGGTGGGGGTAGTTCAATTAGCGGCTTATTAGGGTTCTTCGGCATTGGGTGGTTTAGTCTTTTTATGGTTGAAGTTGTTGAAACATCGTGGCAGGATTCAGTAGGAATTACGGTTAGCTTTGCACTTACGCTAAATCAAATTGCTATTATTTTAGCTCCGCCTGTTTTTGGCTTCATAATGGATATCAAAGGGTATACGTGGGCGTGGGTGTGTATGGCTATATTACTGTTTGTTTCAGCAATAAGTTTATTGAAAAATTGCAAAAAAAGTCATACGAATGACATTTTTTTGCAATATGATGTATAATCAATTTTGATATGAATTTTAAAATGGTGATATTATGACATATAAATGAATTTGATTCTTATTCTTATTAATATTTACTTTTCGTTCATTTCCTCTTTTGAAATTCCCTATTATTTTGGCCGTAATGAGCTTCCTCTCTTTTTATTGTTTGCATGATTTATTTTACTTGAAAATTTTTCTTTTCTTTTGACAATCATAATTTATTTTCCGTAATACTCGATAAATACCATGCTATTTTTGTTTGTTCGATAACTGAACATTTCACTATCTAGTTAATTTTGCTTATCGATGAATGCTAATAGATTACCTTTTTTGGCATTATTGTATATGTTGTTTGCAAGGAATGTTACATAAAAAAACAAAATTATAGTGAGATGAATCGGATTGTTGGGTGGAAATTTTCTAAGAAAGAAATACAATAGTAAGTGATCAAAAATTTGAGTATGGGAAGCTTCTCTTGAATAACTTTCCAATAATACAAACTTTTTAGGAAGATATAGATAATCAAGAGACATGCTAATTTATAGTAGTAGAATTGAGGATGAAATAGTAATATGTAGTTCATTTCTCGAATATAGTTCTTCAATAAATTTAAGCAAAAATTAAAGTCTTCTTTTAAATGAATAGAGATAGAATAAAACAATGAAAAGAGTAACAAGTATAAATTGAATAAAAAGAGGGCTCCTGTATGTTTAAGAGATGTTTAATCGTTTGCTTTATTATCGCGATTTTTTGCTTAAGTGTATATATGTTCATGCAAACAAATAAAGGTAAAACGCAGAATTTAAAGGCATTTTCAGATTCTACTAGTAAACTAGAAACAGATACACCGAAAGTAGATAGAAATCAGCGAAATCGTTATGCTGGGGCAACACAAAAATTAGACCAATATTTAAAAGAAAAGGGATTTAATGGAACGGCACTTGTGACGGATCAAAATAATGTGATTTTGCGAAAAGGGTATGGCTATGCAAATATGCAGGATAAAGTCTTAACAACGCCAAGAACAAAATATCGTATTGGTTCTATCACTAAGACAGTAGTGGCAGTGTCTATATTGCAGTTGCAGGAAAAAGGGGAATTGAATATAGAAGATAATGTAAATAAATATATTCCTTCATTCCCAGCGGATAAAAATATTACTTTAAGACATTTATTGACACATACATCTGGATTACCTGAACAAGGGCAAGGGAAAGTTGATGCGGCATCACGTTTAAAATTAGTGACATGGATTGGTTCACAAAATCTTGAATTCCCTGCTGGAACAGGTTGGAGATATACGGATTATAATTATATGGTACTTGCCTATGTTATAGAAAAAATCTCTAAACAACCATTAGCTGAATATGTAAAAGAACATATTTTCACTCCAGTTGGAATGCATGAATCTGGCATGGGGGCAAAATTCCCTGGAGATATATTTTTCGCAGAAGGTTATACAAAGAAAGATAATGAATTCATATCTGCTCCTAGGTTAAGAATGAACTGGCTATACGGTTGTGGTGAAATGTATACAACTGTAGAAGATATGAAGAAATTAGATGAGGCGATTATGACTGGCAAACTTCTTTCCAAACAAAGTTTATCAGATATGTTTACTGTATCACCTGCAAGAAAATATGGATTTAGTTTTTACATTTATCCAGATTATTACCATAATCACGGTGTATTAGCTGGGTGGAATACATTTAATAATTTCAATTGGGATAAACGAATTTTTGTTATTCTATTCTCTAATGTTCAAAACGGTATGACCGATGAATTTAATCAGGAATTTCGGAAGATGGCAAAAGATTTATTGGAAGGAAAATGAATTTGAAAAAGCCTCTAGCGTGAGAGGCTTTTTTATTACAGTGACGAAAATTCTTCAACTAGTTTACTAAAGCGTCCTAGTGCACTTTCAATTGGTTTTGGCGTTGTTAAATCTACACCAGTTTTCTTTAAAAGATTGAGCGGATAATCTGAACTTCCACCTTTTAAGAATTCGATATAATTTTGCTGAGCGGTAGGATCGCCACTTAAAAGCTGATCTGCAATTTGAATTGCGGAAGCAAATCCGGTAGCGTATTTATAAACGTAAAATGGTCGGTAAAAATGAGGGATTCTAGCCCATCCATATTTTACTTCTTCATCGAATATGAGTGTATCCCCATTGTATTCTCTAAATAATTTTTCATATACATCATTAAATGCTTGGGCGTTTAATGGTTTACCTTGATGCGCCATTTCGTGCGTAATCTTTTCAAATTCAGCAAACATAACTTGTGTAAAGAAAGTTCCTTTAAATTGATCAATAAAGTGATTGATTAAATGGTTGCGTACGTCTATATCTTTTGCTTCTTTTAATAGATGGTGAATTAAGAGTATTTCATTCACTGTAGAAGCGACTTCGGCCACAAAGATTGAATAATGAGCAGAGATTCTCGGCTGAAACTTATGTGAATAATATGTATGCATACCATGCCCACATTCATGAGTAAGTGTAAAGAGACTATTTAAGTCATCATTATGATTTAACAGGATGAAAGGGTGAGCGCCATATACGCCAAAATTATAGGCACCCGAACGTTTTCCAGGTAATTCTCTTACATCTATATAACGTTTATCTTTAAAACCTCGAAGTGTTTGAAGATATTCTTCACCGAGTGGAGAAAGGGATGTAAGCATGATTTCGAATGCTTCATCATAGGGAATCTCTTGCTTTACACCTTTTACTAAATCAACATTTAAGTCACACTGTCTTAATTCATCTAGCTGCAATTTTTCTTTTCGTAAATGATTATATGTATGTAGAGATGCAATGTTCTTTTTAGTTGTATCAATTAAAGTATCATACACTTCTTTTGGAACCATATCACCAAATAAAGACCTTTCTAAAGCAGATGGATAGTTTCTAATTTTTGAAATGGTAACATTGTTTTTTATAGCTGCTGTTAAGGTAGAAGCAATAGAGTTTTTTAATTGCACATAAGGTTGATAGTATGCTTTGTAAGCTTCTTTTCTCTTATCTCGACTTTCATCCTTAATTAATTTTGAATACATCCCGCGTGTTAAATTTACTTTATTACCATCCTTGGTTGTAACTTCTCCAAATGTAATATCTGCGTTATTAAGCATTCCGTATGTATGCTGAGGAGAAGAGAGAGCTTCACCCATTTGAGATAAGATTTCTTCTTTATCTTTGTTTAAAACATGTTTCTTATATCGATATAATTCAAATAAGTCTTCTTTAAAATATTGTAAGCCTTCGTTTTCCTCTATATAAGAATGTAATGTTTTCTCATCGATACTAAGTAAAAATGGAGAAAAGAAGGAACGAGCAGCACTTATTTTAACATGTAATTGTGATGCTTTATCTACAAGGGACTGCGCTTCTGTATCACGTGTATCAAGGTCGGATTGAAGTCTTGCATAAGCATAGACTAAATTAAACAAACTTGATATTTCTTCACTTTTCGTAAGATAGGCAAGTAGGCTCTGACCATCATGGATAGTTCCATTAAATTTTTTTAAATCCTCTGTTAAGGTTTCGATTTTTTGATAGTCGTTTTCCCAGTTTTCAATCGTTTTATAAATATCCGTTAAATCCCACTTTTCTTGATCGGATACATCCATTCTATTTTTAAATTCTGTCATAATCATTTCCTTCCTAGGTATGTATTTTGTATACTATAAGATTAATCAAGTAGTATCTCCACAAAATTATACTACTTTCATTTCTTAATCAGGTAATAATTTTCAGTACTCATCTTCAAACAGGCAATTATATATGGTAACTCCTGTTTCTTTTAACTCTAACGAAATTTCCTCCACTTCAGTATTCAACGTGTCAATGTCAAGAACCTTTATTCCATTGACTTGGAATAAAGAAGAGGTTAATTCGATACTCCGCCCCTAAAAAAGCCTTAAGGTAGTTACCTTAAGGCTCATAAATTAAGAAAGTATTTTTTCTATTTTTTTGTCATAATTAGTTACTATATTATTAATTTCAATTAACAAAGTATCCTCATCAGTTATAGGTTCATAACCAATTATAACTTTTGGAATATCATAATTTTTTTTCAAATCAACTAGAAAATGTACTAGCTTTTTCAACCTTAACTTATTATCGTTCCTCTCATCCTTTAATATTTCATTTTCAGGAAAGTTAAATACAATGTCACCATATTGTTCATCAAACGAGAAAACTATTACTACGTTTTTTTATGAAATACCTAACTTCAATTCTTCTAAAAATATATTTCCTGTTCCTTTTGGTGATAGAATCTCTTTTATGTTTTTCACTTGAGAAAAATCCAAATCTTTTTCTGAAATATTATTATAAAAATGTGATGATTTAAGTTTTAATGTAGATAATTTAAGTTCTCCGTAAATTAATTTATCAATTTTTCTCTTATTAAAATCAGTTAATATAATCTCTAAATTTTCCATTTATAACTCACCCTTTTTACTGGTCGATATACCATTTAAAAGTTCCATCAAGGTTTAATCGAACTCCATTTCCATCTTGTAGTTTTTTCTCCAAAAATTCTATTCCTTTAGGATTTTTAATTTTGATAAAACCTCCCGGTCCATCCATTATTTCTTCAAGATGTTTCAATGCTGTTTGATTTATTTGGTCTGGGCCGCCTTTAACTTTCCCAAAAATGCTTGGATTTCTTTATCTGTAATTTGTTTTTTACTTACTGCAAACCATGTAACGTTGTTCATTGTAATACACCATTCTACAGAAGATAATCTTTTAATGCTTCCTCAATTTTTCAGATTAACCATGATTTTAGCTACAAGGGAGCTGTCTCATCCGTGAACTAGCCTACTTTTCGGACAGCCTCTTTTTGTGCGCTATTTTTTCGTACTAGCCAAATACATTAGCATGTGGAATTTTTCGTCTATTACATGATAATCAAAATAAGGTCCTGGATCTGTACAGTAACCGATATTTTCACTTTGCGTGATTTGAAATCCGTTGACTGATAAATTTTCTTCTAAGTATTTTGGATATAAAATATGCTCGTGGGAATTTGGATATAAGGCTGAAATATTTTTCAAGGATTTGGCCGAGCTATCATAATAGGAGTACCCGCCGACAATTGTTGAACTGCTATGGAAATAGTTTTTTAGAACATGAATTGGAAACTGCGGATTGAGCAGTGAAAAATCAGTTGCTGTAAAACTATCCACAAAAATATCGATGCTAAGCGGTTTCAATGGCAGATTTAAATCAGAATTCAAAATATAAAGGACGTTTGGCTTCGGATTCATACGCTCAATTCTCTTTCTAACCTTCTTGAGCATCGCAAGCGAATAGCCACTGAATACATAGGATGCGCTCGTTTCAAGAACATCGATATATTTGGGTAGTGACACAAAAGCGTCAACGTTTGTTTCCACGATTAATTTGTTTTTCAAATCTACATTTTGTAGAACTTTTTGAAACCAATAATTACTTTTTTCAAATAAGTTAATCATTTTGGGATGGATCTCTTTAATCGTTTCTTTATCGTAAAAATAAGATGGATAAGGAGACGTCTCGTACAAGTTCGCGGTAATGATAATACCTTCCTCGATAGCTGCCTCGTATCCACAAGTACAAGTTAAACTCCCCGTTTGAATGTAGACTTTTTTAATCGTTACATCTTTCATTTCAAGTGGAATGTGGCACTTCGGACAATAGAGCAGATTTACAAAGGAAATTGGGATCCCTGTAAGGTTCTCTTCTTTGGATGAAGGCGAGCTGGTTTGAACCGCTTTTTCAATCAATTGGATAGCTTTTGATATGTCTTCTTTTTTCTTGGTCAGCTGGTTCTTTTTATCAATGAGCAAGTTGTTGTAGTAGTCGATATCCTCATGGTCCGAGAAGTTTGTGACACGCTGATACGATAAAATTTGTTGAATTTCTAGCAGTGAAAAATGAAGTTTTTTCAGCTCAGTAATAAAAGCCATGTCGTCGAGACACAATTGGTTCATTTGATACTGGGTGTTTTTTTTGTCTGGTATTAATAATCCCAGTTCAATGTAATAACGAACGGTATCAGTTGTAACATGAAAAAGCTTTGCAAATGTACCAATTTTCATAGATGCCCCCCAACGAAAAAAGTGGAGTTACTCCACTTTTTTCACAAAAATGAATTCAAAAAACTCTCAAATGGCTATTGACTTGGAGGAAACTCCAAGTCATATGATAGACTTAAGAAGTTTGAATATTTTGAATAATTTTTGACTGTATTGTAACATACATGTCACAAAAGGAGAAGAATTAGCTATGGATAAGATGGATCGAATGGATACTCTCTCACTGTGGACAGCGACTGCAAACAGCTATGAAAAAGGAAAACTTCTTGAAGGAAATGAAGAGGCGGATGTTGTCATTATTGGCGCAGGTTTCACAGGTCTTTCTTCTGCATATCATTTGCAAAAATTAGGGAAGAGTGTCATTGTCCTTGAGCAAGAAACGATCGGATATGGCGCAAGCGGTCGTAACGGCGGGATGGTATTGCCAGGCTATAAGCCAACGATGCAGGAGCTTGCCAAAAAGTATGGTGCCGACGAGGCGAGACAGCTTAACGATCTCTCCCTATTTAGTGTTGAACTGGTTAAAAACATCATCGACGAGCATCAAATCAACTGTAACTTTAGAAAGACAGGTCACATTGTGGCGGCTTACAAAGCCAAGCATTTTGAAGGATTGAAACATGAAAGCGAATACTTAAACGGAAATTTCGGGTACGAATCAAGCGTGCTTGATCGAAGTCAGTTGCATCAAGAGATCGATTCTCCACATTATTATGGCTGCTTAGTCGACAACTCGAGTTACTCGTTCCAGCCACTGAACTATGCAATTGGTTTGGGAGAAGCAGCTAAATCGATCGGTGCAAAAATCTTTGAGCATTCGAAAGCACTATCTATTGAGTACGGTCGAAACAGTGTGAAAGTTGTAACAGAAAAAGGTGCTGTTACTGCGAAAGACATTATTGTGGCTACAGATGGTTACTCTGGAAAAATCATGAATGAACTGAACAAAGGCGTACTGCCAATTTCGGCACGTATTATTGCTACTGAACAGCTTCCAGAATCACTGGTGAGTACCGTCATTCCTAAAGATCGCATGGTTTTTGATACAAGCAGTTTCCTTTACTATTTCCGACGTACACCAGATAATCGGATCGTATTTGGCGGTGGCGATGTTCGTCCAAACTTAGGCGATGCTGTTTATCAAAGTGTTTACGATGCCATGGTTAAAATAATGCCAAAACTAGCAGGAAGCAAGATTGATTTCCGTTGGGGTGGATTTATCGGGGTTACAATTGATACGTTCCCGGTTATCGGCAGATCCAAAGAAGGCGCATATTTCGCAACGGGTTATACGGGACACGGTGCGTCTCTCTCGACATTGTTTGGTAAGTTATTGGCACAATGGATCGTTACGGGGAGTGCAGGTGGATATCGATTTGAAAAGGAACGCCTCAAATCATTCCCGTTCTATAATCAGAAAACGATGCTGGTCAATCTAGCACATATTGGTTTCAAACTGTTAGATATTATTGCGTAAAGGAGAGTTGTTTATGAAAATTAACATGTTCATTGACGGGAAATGGATAGAAGCGTTATCCGGTGCTAGACGAAACATTATCAATCCTGCAACCGGAGAGGTGATCGCAACGTCTGCTTATGGATCAGCAGACGATGCGAAGATAGCAATCAAGGCGGCTCGTAAAGCGTTTGACAGCGGAATCTGGTCGGATTTATCGGCTGATGAAAGAGCTGACTATCTCTATAAGATTGCAGACCGTCTTGAAGAGAAGGCAGCTGAAATTGCACGCTTGGAAACTGCAAATAACGGTAAGATTATTCGTGCAACCACTTATGTGGATATTCCGGTATCGATTCAATGCTTCCGCTATTATGCTGACTTGATCAAAGGCATGAAAAAGGAATCTTACACTCGTGCTGATTCTTCGGAAACAATTATTATTCATGAACCGATTGGTGTTTGTGGACTTATTGTACCTTGGAACTTCCCGCTTATGTTAGCTGTTTGGCAAATTGCTCCTGCACTCGCCGCAGGGAATACAATTGTACTTAAGCCTGCTGATGGCACTCCTGTAAGCGTATTCAAACTTTTTGAAATTATCGAAGAGATTGGACTTCCGGACGGAGTGGCAAACTTGGTATTGGGACCTGGATCAAAGGTTGGGAATGAGCTTGCCGAGAGCCATGATGTTGACAAGATCGCCTTTACCGGTGGAACAAAAACAGGTCAAAGCATTATGCGCGCAGCTGCGGGCAATATGAAAAAAATCACACTTGAACTGGGTGGTAAATCTCCACTTATTGTGTTCGACGATGTGGATTTTGAAACTGCAGTCGAGAATGCGATGTTTGGTATTTTCCACAATGCTGGGCAAGTTTGTTCAGCTGCATCTCGTTTGCTTGTACAAGAGACCATTTACGATAAGTTTGTTGAAAGATTGGCCGAGCGTGCAAGCAAAATTGTAGTTGGCAACGGGGAAAGCGAGAACATTGAAATGGGAGCCCTCACACACGAGCCTCATATGAATGAAGTTTTACATTACATCAAGAGCGGAATCGAAGAAGGTGCAAAATTAGTTTGTGGTGGTAAGCGCTTAATAGAAAATGGGCTTGATCGAGGATTTTTTATTGCGCCAACGATCTTTGCTGATGTAAATGCGAATATGCGTATTGTTAAGGAAGAGATTTTTGGTCCAGTCCTTGTTGTACAGAAATTTAAAGATGAGGAAGATGCCATCCAAAAAGCGAATGATTCCATTTATGGATTAGCCGGTGCTGTATTTACTGAAGATATGGATCGAGCAAAACGTGTCATTAGTAAATTGCGTGCGGGAATTACTTGGATTAATAGTTATCATCTCGCTTATGTTGAAGGTCCTTGGGGAGGGTATAAGCAAAGTGGAATCGGCAGAGCGTTAGGTGCTGTTGGGCTGGAGCACTTTATGGAAACGAAGCAAATCAATATCCACCAGCATGCCCAGCCTGTAGGTTGGTATGCGAATTAATTGAGCTTAACTTGCTATATAAATTATTTATAAGGGGACATGCTCATGAAAATAGTAGACAACCGTCCGTTATCGAAGATAGAGCAACTAGAAGTAATGAATAAGCCGGCGTATGATTCAGTGCTGGGAACCAAAAGTATTCCGTTACTATATTTACGGTTTGCTTTGGCAGGAATTATGGCTAACGTGATTCTAGGAGTTGTAGCGGTTGTCGATGGGTATTTCGTCAGTGGCTTTCAGGAGCTGGAAATCGAAGGGATCGGAATTGGGTTTACGGTCATGGTTATTACCCGTATGCTTGGCGTTCTTTTGGGTGTGGGAGCCGGAGCGGTCATTTCACTTCGACTTGGAAAAGGGAAGATCGAAGAAGCTAGAGGTATTATGGGACAAACTTTATGGTTTACTCTTTTCCTCTCCATTTTGTTAGCTGTACTTGGAGTGGTCTTTGAAAATAATATTATGACCTTATTCGGAGCAAGTAATAAAGCGCTTCCATATGCGGTACAATATAGCCGTCTGCTATGGATTTCATTGCCATTAACGATATTGGCCGTTGTATTAAGTATTTTAATCAATATCGATGAAAAACCTGTATTATCAATGAACAGTTGGTTAGTCGCAGCAGTTGTTGCTGGGATTACAGAATGGATTATGGTAACGAAGTATGACATGGGGATGATGGGTTCCTCATGGGCCAATACGATTTCGCAATCGATCCCTGTTTTCCTAATCTTTTATTTCTGGTTTGGTAAAACAAAACTTAAGCCAAAAATGAAAGATATGATGATTAATCTCAAGACGATCGGTGAAGTGGCTTGGACGGGCTTTGCATCTTTCTCGAGTCAGTTCATGATGTTTATTGCAATTATTTTCTTCAACAACTTACTGCAAAGCTACGGTGGTGGGCTGCACGTTGCCGCTTTCACGATTCAAAACGGTTACATTACAAATCTGCTTGCCTTAGCAGCGCTCGGTGGGATGACAGGACTTCAACCGATCATTAGTTATAATTACGGTGCGGGCAACCTTGATCGTGTTAAACAAGCAATTAAGATGGGACTCATTTTTACGGTTGCCTTCTTTGTGATTGTGACAGCCATACTAATCATTTTTGCAGATCCAATTGTGTCATTTTTTTCCGGTGGTAATCCTGAATTGCAGAAACTGGGTATTTGGACGACAGTTGTATTCAATTCTTTGTTTACGCTTAATGCAGTCAGCTTGCTTATCTCAGGTTATTTCGAATCACAAGAGAGAAACTGGTCCGCAACGTTTATTAGTGTTAGCAAAATACTGTTGTTCATGGTACCGTTTCTATTTATTTTCCCGAAATTCTGGGGTGTAGAAGGTATATGGTACACAGGTCCCGCTGCAGAAATTCCAGGCGTTCTCATTGCCATATACTTTATGAAAAAAGAGCTCAAACGTTTAAAAGATACAAATAGTAAGACAGTACGTTTATAGAACCTATTCCTTCAAAATTACCAATAAGAAAGAGAGAGGAGTATCATGTTTTTTGCGAAAAAACTTACAGCAGAAGAAGCACAACAACTAGGTGTTGACACGTGGGAACTATGGGTAGGCGAACCAGATAAAGGAACGTGGCATCTAGAAGAACAGGAAGTTTTCTATGTGACAGACGGTGAAGTGTTTATTACTGTTGATGGAAAAAAGTATCATATTACAAAGGACTGGGTCGTTTCCTTGGCTAAGGACCTTGTCTGTGAATGGGATTGTCCAGTATTTTTGAAAAAGAATTATAAAATGAACCATGAGATCAATCTGAAATAATGTGAAATGAGAAGTGGGCAAATGCTAAGCAGACGACTGCTCCTGCGTATTTAATGGATAAGAAATTCAGAATAGTAAAGCGAAATGGAGATAAAGCCTAATGAACCAAAAAGCCGATATTGTTCTCTCAAGTAATGTTGACGAAATGTAGTGAAATTTATGCAAATAAGTTTACATACCGTCATATGAATGCGCTTTCTTTTGCGGATGCAATAAATACATAGGACGGTTATCTTAAAATAGGAGGTTTCACTATGGTAGTAATGAAAAATGTACAAACGTTGAAAAATTATATTGGCGGACAATGGATCGAATCCACAAACAAGTAAACAGGTTGAAGATGTACCAAATCCAGCAACAGGAGAAATCATTGCTCGTGTGCCGCTTTCGACTAAAGAAAACTTAGATAGAGCTGTAGCAACTGCTAAAGAAGCATTCAAAACATGGAGAAGGGTCGCTGTGCCTCGGCGTGCTCGTATTCTATTTCGCTATCAACAGCTATTGATTGAAAACTGGGAAGAGTTAGCTAAACTCGTTACCCTGGAAAACGGAAAAAGTTATAAAGAAGCTTACGGCTCGTTATTGAAAGAGTGATGTAAAATCATAAAAGGATAGAATGGAGTTGGTGATTGTGCAAACGACAGAACAAACACAAAATTTGCAAAAAGCAGATGAAAAGTACCTTTGGCATGCAATGAGAGGAGCAGCCCCTAGTCCAACGAATTTAATTATCACAAAAGCAGAAGGGGCATGGGTGACGGATATTGATGGAAACCGTTATTTAGACGGTATGTCCGGTCTTTGGTGCGTGAATGTTGGGTATGGTCGAAAAGAGCTTGCAAGAGCGGCTTTTGAACAGCTTGAAGAAATGCCGTACTTCCCTCTGACACAAAGTCATGTTCCTGCCATTAAATTAGCAGAAAAATTGAATGAATGGCTTGGTGACGAATACGTCATTTTCTTTTCTAACAGTGGATCGGAAGCGAATGAAACAGCGTTTAAAATTGCTCGTCAATATCATCAGCAAAAAGGTGATCATGGACGCTATAAGTTTATTTCACGCTATCGTGCTTACCACGGTAATTCAATGGGGGCTCTTGCAGCAACAGGGCAAGCACAACGAAAGTACAAATATGAACCATTGGGGCAAGGATTTCTGCATGTAGCACCGCCTGATACGTATCGCAATCCAGATGATGTTCATACACTGGCAAGTGCTGATGAAATCGATCGTGTCATGACATGGGAGTTAAGCCAAACAGTAGCCGGCGTGATTATGGAGCCAATTATTACCGGGGGCGGAATTTTAATGCCTCCTGATGGATATATGGCAAAAGTAAAAGAAATTTGCGAGAAGCATGGTGCGTTGCTCATTTGTGATGAAGTTATATGTGGATTTGGCCGGACAGGGAAGCCGTTTGGATTTATGAACTATGGCGTCAAACCAGATATCATTACAATGGCAAAAGGTATTACAAGTGCGTATCTTCCTTTGTCAGCAACAGCAGTCAGACGAGAGGTTTATGAGGCATACATAGGCAGTGAAGATTATGATCGCTTCCGCCATGTGAATACGTTCGGAGGAAATCCTGCTGCTTGTGCCTTGGCTTTGAAGAATTTAGAAATTATGGAGAATGAAAAACTCATTGAACGTTCCAAAGAATTGGGTGAACGACTGCTATATGAACTAGAGGATGTAAAAGAGCATCCAAACGTAGGAGATGTTCGCGGAAAAGGCCTTCTTTTAGGTATTGAACTAGTGGAAGATAAGCAAATAAAAGAACCGGCTGCCATTGAAAAGGTGAACAAAGTCATCAATGCTTGTAAAGAAAAAGGTCTAATTATTGGTAAAAATGGTGACACTGTTGCAGGTTACAATAATATTTTGCAGCTTGCTCCTCCATTAAGCATCACAGAAGAAGACTTTACTTTTATTGTTAAAACAATTAAAGAATGTTTATCTCAACTTTAACTAATTATTGATAAATCTTGTTAAAAAGCGGAATAGCATATCGAGAGATATAGCTTTAAATACTGAACGAATCACTCTAAAAGAGTAATTCTGAAAGGGCTGAGTTTATGAAAGTTGATGTTGTATTGATAAATGGAGAAGTTATTACAGTAGACCAAAAGAATACAGTAGTCGAAGCTGTAGCAATAAAAGATAATCGTATCGTAGTTGTTGGTTCAAATCAGGAGGTTAAGAGTTTTATAGGAGAAAAAACGGATGTAATTGACCTGCAAGGAAAAACGCTTCTTCCTGGATTCATTGATTCTCATATTCACCTCATTTCTCATGGGGTGAATCAGTTGGCGGTAAGTTGTAAAGCTGAACATATTGATTCTATCGAGGCTTTGTTAGATGACCTGAAAAAGAAAGCCTTAGAAACGCCTAAAGGTGAATGGATACGTGCTTGGGGCTTTAATGAAACCGCTGTGAAGGAAAAGCGTTATCCAACAATCGCTGAGCTGGATGAAATTTCAGTTGAACACCCGATTATTGTATCCCGTACTTGCAGCCATATAAGTGTGGTGAACAGCAAAGCATTAGAAATTGCGCAAATTAACGAGAACACACCGGATTCTAATGGGGGAGTTATTGAAAAGAATCAGGCAGGAGGGCTTACAGGAAAGTTAATTGAAGCAGCAAATATGGGGATGAGCGAGGTTGCAAGTTATACAGAAAGTGAACTGATGAAGGCTGTGAAAATTGCATCAGATCATTTCGTTGCAGCGGGCATAACAAGTATACATGAGGCAGGTGGATATGGCCCTGAGAGTTACCGTTTACTACAACAAGCTGTGAAGAGTAAGGATATTCGTGTCCGAATATATGCAATGATATGTCAGTTAAATAACTCCCATGAATTTGTTAATAAAATGGTCGAAGCTGGTGTGGTAACTGGTACCGGAGATGAGAGATTCAAAGTTGGACCAGCTAAATTGTTTACAGATGGAAGTAGCACCGGGCCTACAATTGCAACACGTGAGTCGTACTCCAGTGACTCTAACAATTATGGCATTCTTTATTATAGTGAGGAAGAAATCTACCAGGTTTTAGGTGAAGCACATAAAAAAGGCTATCAAATCACTGTACATGCACAAGGTGATAAAGCCATTGAAATGTATTTAAATTGTGTAGAAAAGGCGTTGGAGGAATCACCAAGAAAAAACCACCGTCATCGGATTGAGCACGCGGGAATTTCTTCACCAGATTTACAAGAGAGAATGAAAAAACTCGAGGTGGTTCCTATTCCAAATCCTCCATTTCCATATGAATTCGGAGAGATATATGTCCAACACTATGGTGATCGTGTTAATCACATGTACGCTGTTCGTGATTTTATTGATCGTGGCATCATGGCAGCAGGTGGATCGGACGCGCCAGTTACTGACTATAATCCTTTATTAGGAATTCATGTTGCTGTCAATAGAAAAAGCCAGTCTGGAATGGAGTTTGGTGCTAATCAATCTATAAGCGTAATGGAAGCTATTAAACTATACACCTGGAATGGTGCTTATGCGAGTTTTGAAGAAGAGATAAAAGGAAGCATAGAGGTTGGAAAGTTGGCGGATTTAGTTATATTAAATGACAGCATTTTAAGTGTCAACCCAAACCAAATTAAAGATTTAAAAGTAGAAACAACTATTATTGATGGTGAAATTATCTATCAAGAAGAACAATCAGTGAAAATTTAATATAGCATAGTTCACTATATCATAGTTTGCATGCCACGTAACCCTTGTAATGTTACGTGGTGTTTGTTGGAACTGTAGATGCAGGATTAGGATTTACAATCGATGAAAAGGTAACTGTTAATGGATCACCACAGTACAAAGTACAAAATAGCAAGGGCAAAACATACTATGTAACTGCAAGTGAAGCTTATGTATATGTGAAGTAAGAGTTGCAAAGTAGCATCCCCTTAAATAATAATTTTTAATTTAAATCAACAAAAGAGACCTCAAATGTGAGGTCTCTATTATTGGTTATTCTCCATCTGCATTTTCTCTTCACTTACTCCAGGCCAGGTAACATGGTTCATTGAAATATACAATCCTAAAGAAGACTTGTTCTTCAAAAAGTTCTTTTCTTGCCCTCAGAATCTAGCAAAATAGCTAGTCAAAAGATAATTGTAATCTATCAACTTGTAAATAGACATATTGCTCCTCTAAATATTTGTAGTCTTCAAGTAAATCACTAGTTATAAAGAAACCAACATCTAAAACATTATTTTCTAACATTTTTCCAAAAAGAATATAACTTCCATTAGCAATATTTTCTATTTTTTTGAATTTATCTTCTTTTTGCGTTTCTACTGTCAAAGCGTCATTCACAAATATATCTATCTCAGCTTCGTATTCTTTATTTACAACAACTTCTTGAGGTGAAGCATTAAAACCTGTTACTTTTTGATTATTTACTAAAAAGTCTATTTCTTCTTCAATAATTGAATCAATTCTACATATCAATATCTTATTTTTCATTTTTTGACCTCTATTCTACTGGATTGATAACAGGGATATTTTTACTATTATCCACCGTTTTCCAAAAAAAGTTTTTCCGCTTTCTACATGGTATGTTGTAATTTCCCCTAAATTATTAGTTCCTACAAACTCAAATTTAGCATAACTTTAGCTTCTTGCTCTTTAAAGTCATTTCCTTTTCAATTTCAGCTTCACGAGATTTGTCATTATCGTATTTAAAGTGTAAATCAAGTAATAAGTTTTTTAGGGACTGCAATTAATCTCGTACGTTTGTTATCTTCGTGGTCTTCTAATTCAAATATCGATTTACATTTCATTTAACTATAAAACTTTTTATAACTATAAAAAACCTTGAAAGGCTAAAAGCCGATCAAGGTCAAAGTTTAAATAGCGACTATTATTTATGTATTTCCCTTTCCCATACTCTCTTTCCATCAGCTAAAAATACTGCACTTGGTGGATCATCATAGAGGGAAATTTCAACCAATGAACCTTTCTCTTGTATTAACCAATTATATACACTGTCTTGGTTAGTAGTAGGATGGGATAAAATACTATTTACTTTAAATGCAGCTGCATCGTATTCTGTATAATTTATATCATCATCATCATCTAATCCATTGTCTGTTTCAAAAACTGTATCGAGTTCGCCAATTATCCTCAATCCACTTTTCCATTCTAGTATCATTTCACTATCTTCATATTTTATTAATGTTCCTATTAAAGAATCATATCCCATGTGCATCCTCTTTTCTTATATATTTTAAGGTTTTGCTGGTACTATATGAGCACCGTCTTTTCTGTAATGAATCATTCCTCTAGTAGTCTCAAGGTATTGACCAGTATCGCGGTCATAGTATTTCCCAATTGGTTTACCAAAGTCTACTCCTTCTTTTTTACCGTCTGGTAGTAGTTGACCTTTCCCGGCAAACTTATCAAGCAATTCTTGTGCTGTTTTATTATCACCATAGAAGATACTTTTGTTTTTTCCATTTGCAACCTCTTGTTTGTAGTTAGGTGCATTAGGAATATGTTTTTCTTGAGCCCCAGCTTTCACTTTTATTGGGTAACCATTTACTTCACGGTATGGACCTTTAGGTACAGAATTTTTCCATAAGAAGGTAATAGAAGAAATATAAAAAAGTGCTAGCAAGTTTGCAAACGAACTTGCTAACACTTATACAAAATAGGTATAAATTATCGCTGATATGTCACTTGGTAAATTGATAATAATTAAATAGATAAAACGAATAAACATTCCTTAGAAAACAAGACTTAGTATATTCTATATAACTATGAAATACAATAAATTGCAAAGACTCTCTGCTCCACGATAAAAAGTCTTGCCAGAAGCGACAAGACTTTTAAATTTGTAAACTATAATTGTATACCAAATGTTGCGTACAATAGGTCTGCATATTGCTCTTTTGTAATCTCTTCTTTACTCTGTTTTCCTTGCTTTGTTACTGTGAAACGATCTTTTGTTAGAGTAGCATGCCCATCAGAAGTTAGTTTTACGGTGAGAGGTACTTTATTAAAAGGAGAGTCTGTATGTTCTACAATTGTTTTTTGTGCTTCATTTAATTTTCTTTCATCAACTGCCTCTATATAAAATGCGTAACCTAATGTCCAATCTTGAGAAGAATCCTGATTTAGAAATTCATTATTTTTTTTCATCTCTAAAATATAGTTTCCCTTTGTAGTTGTTTCTTTTCGAATGCGATAGTCCCCAGTAACGGAATGAACAATCTCACCGGTGAAAGGAACAGGTGAAAGTGGAAGGTTTGAACCGAAACCGACTTCAATTAAATAAAATTCAGTATTATGTTTTAAAACAGTTGCCACATGTCCTGAATCAACAGCCCAAGTATTAGAAGCGGCATGATAAACTGTTCCTGATACTAAGTGAACATCAAAACCGCAATCTTTAAGGAAGTAATACATCGTTGGATTTAATTCGTAACAAAGGCCACCGCGGTTATGAACTAAAATTTTTTCTTGAAGATTTTCTTTTGAAATTTCTTTTACTGTACCGTGAATAATATCTAGATTCTCAAAGGGAATCGCTTGTGCCATTGCATGAAGGATTTCGTTTAAATCTTCAAATGAAATGGACTCTCTTTCTTGTATATTTAATCTGGAAAAGAATTGCTTTTGTAGTTCTGTCATGTGAATCGCTCCTTATCCATGTTACTTATATATAATTGTATCGAATGTTGAATACGAAAACATCCGTAATACGTTGAATAAACAATCCATATATATACTTACGACTAAAGTATAATAAGAAGAATATTGTAAAGTATGGAACCTTTACTTTTGTCGTAACATATAGTATGATAATTTCAATAAATTAGATTTCAATGAACATAATTATAAATTAATGAGAGGTGCTTTTTGTGAGTGCGGTAGGTTCTAAATAGGAAAAAATTGAATGAAATAAATCTAATCAGAACAGGGGATTTTTATATACTTCTAACCCCTAACTTTGTCATGGATTTATTTCAAATAACCTATGAAGATACCTACAATACTTTATAAAGCGTGTAATGATTATGGGATAGCCATATGTTTTTTTGAGATGGTTTTATTTCCTTATATATTGCACAGGCCTTGTAAATGTAAAAAGCTGCGGTATCTACGCAGCTTTTTTGTGTTTATTTTTATCACATGAAAGTTATATTTAATTAAATATATCTCATTGAAATCTAATGGGTAGGTATCTTCATTTTTGATGTGAGTAAATCATAGTGAGGAGAATAGAAATTGAATAAAATGACTTTTGAAAAGTTGCAATATAATGAGTTAAAGGAAATAGTTAAATCATATTGCGTAAGTGGATTAGGAAAACAGTTGTTAAATAAATTGGAGCCAAGTACAAGTATAAAAGTAGTGAAAAATCGTTTGAATGAAACAACGGAAGCACGAGCGATATTGGATGCAGAAGGGCATGTTCCTTTTTTCGGAATTTCTAATATCGATAGTACAATTCAAAAATTGGAAAAGGGAATGATTTTAGATCCAACCGAGCTAGTTAGTGTATCAGACTTTTTACGAGGGTGTCGAAAGGTTAAAAAGTTTATGCTGGATAAAGAATTTTTTGCACCAGTACTAGCATCATATGCGAATTCAATGTCTGAATTCAAAAGTGTAGAAGAAGAAATTAATTTTTCAATTAAAGGAAATAGTATTGATTCTGCTGCAAGCAAAGAATTAAAACGAATACGAAATAATATCGACTCCGTAGAGGGGAAAATTAAGGAACGTTTAAGCAAATTTTTAAATAGTAGTGCAAATAAGAAATATATTCAAGAGTTCTTCATTAGTAAAAAAGACGATCGATATACGATTCCAGTGAAAGCTTCCTATAAAAATCAAGTTGCTGGAACAATTGTTGAAGTTTCTTCTAAAGGCTCTACCGTTTTTATAGAGCCAAATACAGTTACAAAGTTAAACGTGGAACTAGCAAGTTTAAAAGCTGAAGAAGCGATGGAAGAATATCAAATATTAGCCACTTTATCTGGAATGATCTTAGAGGACATTTATAACATTAAGATTAATATGGAGCTGATTAGTCAATATGATATGGTGTTTGCAAAAGCGAAATTTAGTAAACATATTGGCGGGATAGAGCCGAAATTAAATGATTATGGGTATGTAAAGTTAGTTCATTGCAAACACCCATTATTAGCAGGTGAAGTTGTACCACTTCACTTTGAAATTGGACCAAATTACCGAAGCTTAATTATTACAGGGCCAAATGCTGGAGGGAAAACGATTGTTTTGAAAACAATTGGATTATTAACATTGGCGACAATGTCAGGATTGCACATCGCTGGAGACAAGGAAACGGAAATTGCTGTTTTTGAAAATATATTTGTAGACATTGGCGATAATCAAAGTATAGAAAATGCGCTAAGTACATTTTCATCTCATATGAAAAACCTTTCAGAAATCATGAGAGTATCAAATAATAATACGCTTCTACTATTTGATGAAATAGGCAGCGGTACGGAACCGAATGAAGGAGCGGCACTTGCGATTTCTATTTTAGAAGAATTTTATCATATGGGTTGTACGACTGTTGCAACTACTCATTATGGTGAAATTAAACGCTTTTCAGAAATGCACAGTGACTTTATGAATGCGGCGATGCAATTTAATAGTGAAACATTGGAACCGATGTATAAGTTAATGATAGGGAAATCAGGAGAGAGTAATGCTCTATGGATTTCTAGAAAAATGAACGTGCGAGAAAACGTACTGCAAAGAGCGAAAGGCTATATGGAAAATAAAGAGTACCGCTTAGAGCGAGTGAATGAAAGTAGACTGAGAAAGCCTAAGATTGTCAAAGAGAAAGCAGAAGAGAAGGATGAATATAAAAAAGGGGACCGTGTGAAATTATTAGACTATGATGACTTTGGAATTGTATATAAAGAAAAAGACAATTTCTTCAATATCGTTGTGTTTTATAATGCCCAATTCATTGAAGTAAACGTTAAGCGAATTTCTTTAGAAGTACAGGCAAAGGAATTATATCCAGAAGGGTATGATTTAGACACATTGTTTGTGGATTATAAAGAACGGAAAATGCAGCATGACATAGAGCGAGGATCGAAAAAAGCGCTGCGAAAAATTCAAAAAGAAATAAGAAAGAATAGAGGATAAGATGCTGTGAATATAAAGATTAGACAAGAACTTGAGAAAGATTATAACGGGGCAGAAGAGGTTGTAAAACAAGCATTTTTAAATGAAGCATTTAGCGATCAGAAAGAGCACGAACTTGTAAATCGTATCAGAAAATGTGATGCGTTTATTCCAGAGTTATCATTAGTGGCGGTAGATAAGGAAGTTGTTGGTCACGTTCTATTATCTAAAGTTAAAATAGTAGATGGTGATACATCTGTAGAGTCGTTAGCTCTTGCTCCAGTATCTGTTGTACCAGACTGCCAGAAAAAGGGGATTGGAAGTCTGTTGATTTCTCATGTATTAAGAAAAGCAAAAGAGCTTGGGTATCATTCTGTAATTGTGTTGGGGCATAAAGATTATTATCCGAAATTCGGTTTTAAACCAGCTAGCATATGGAATATATGTGCGCCATTTGAGGTGCCAGACGAGGTGTTTATGGCAATGGAATTAACGGAGAATGCTCTTCAAAATATACAAGGGATAGTACAATATTCGGAAGCCTTCTCTGAATAGAACGGATAAAAGATAGCTAGAAGGAACCTTCTAGCTATCTTTTTTATTCTGATTTTTAAGTGGAAATTATCATGGTATCAATAAAATTTTCCCTGTACTTTTTCGACTTTCCAATAATCGATGTGCTTCAGCACCGTTTTCTAAAGCGAAAGTTGTTGGAGTTTGGATATTTAATTTTCCAGCAGTAATCCAAGCAAATAGTTGGCTTGAACGGTTTTTGCGTTCTTCATACGTTGTGAGTACGTTCCAAAGATCTCCGCCAGTCAATGTTTTTGAAGTATCCATCAACATTCGCGGATCAACAGGAGCAGGATCACCACCGGCCATTCCGTAAAATACGACGGTACCACCGATTTTTGTGGCTTTAAAGCTTTCTTCTAATGTAGAACCTATTGATTCGTACACAACATCTACACCATGTCCTTTTGTGACTTGTAGTATTTCTTCATGCCATGATTCTGAATATAAAAATACGCGGTCCGCTCCAGCTGAATAGGCTGCTTCTGCTTTTTCTTTAGATGAAGTAAGGCCAATTACTTGCGCATCTCTCATTTTTATCATTTGAATGAGAAGTTGACCAACTCCTCCAGCAGCCGCGTGAACTAAAACAAAATCACCAGCTTTTACTTTATAGCTGTCTTGTGTTAAGTAATGCGCTGTTAACCCTTGTAATAAAACGGAAGACGCTGTCTCAAAGGAAATAGAGTTTGGGAGTGGAATCGCTTTTTCTTTTGGAACAGCTACTAACTCTGCATTTGCGAATGGTACATCAGCAAATGCAATGCGGTCTCCGATAGTAATATCGGTAACTTCAGCACCAATTTGCTCTACAATTCCTGAGCCTTCATACCCTAATATATAAGGTGGTTTACCGGCGAGATGATAGTCACCTCTACGTCTATATATATCAGCAAAATTTAAGCCGATTGCTTTTGTGCGAACAAGAATTTCATTTGGATTTATAATTGGGTCTGACACTTCTTGATATTTTAATACATCAGCATTTCCGAATTCCTTGAAACAAAGTGCTTTCATATGGAATACCTCCAATTTGTAAGGTGCATGAATATTGTTTGTTAATGGTTCTTATCATACAATACATATATCAATAGGAAAAGAGGATTATTTCGATGAAATCAATCGGAAATATCGATTGAAAAGAGGGAATGATATTGGAAATAAAACAATTAATTACATTTAAAACCGCTGCGGAAAATTTGAATTTTACGCAGACTGCAAAGAAATTAAATTTTGCTCAATCGAGTGTGACTGCTCAAATAAAAGCATTGGAAACTGAGCTTGGCACACCACTATTCGAACGATTGGGGAAACGTCTCTTTTTGACTGAAGCGGGAAGAAAGTTTCAACTATATGCGGATAAAATGATTGCGCTAAGTCATGAAGCAAAAATGGCTCTGAAAGGTGATGAAGAAATATCCGGTACGCTAGTTATTGGTGCTCAAGAAAGTCAATGTACATATAGGCTTCCTTCAATTTTAAAAGAGTTTAAGACGCAATTTCCTCAAATAAAACTTATATTTAAGCCTGCTCATTCGAATGAAGATGTGAAGGAGAAACTGATGGAAGGAAAATTAGATTTAGCCTTTATTTTAGATGAATGTAAAGCAGAAGATGCTTTACATGTAGAGTCGTTGGTTCGAGAAAAATTAAAAATAGTAGTATTTCCTAATCATCCTTTACTTGAGAAATCTATAATTTCTACAAAGGATTTTGAAAGTGAAACACTTTTATTAACAGAGCTTGGTTGTTCCTATCGTACTATATTTGAAGAACTATTCCGTGCAGAAGACGTATATCCTGTAAATAAAATTGAGTTTGTTAGTGTGGAAGCAATTAAGCAATGTGTAATTGCGGGCTTAGGCATAGCAATTTTACCAGCAATGGTAGTAGAAAAAGATATACAACAGGGTACAATGAAAGAGTTAGTCTTAGAGAATACAATTTCTCCTATTTTTACACAAATTGCTTGGCATAAAGATAAATGGATCACTGCGCCATTACAGCAATTTATAGAGGTAACAAGAGTGTCAATAGAAAAGTAAAATAGAACAAGTCAACTTTCTATATGGAAGTTGGCTTGTTTTTATGTTCTTTCAAATGTTTAAGCTGAGCGACAATCATGATGCTAATGACAACGAGTAAAAACCACGAACTAATCTTTCCAATGTGAACAAGGCTCCACGCTTCTCGTTGATTTGGGTATTGCCATGCTCCGAAGAAAGTAGCGATGTTTTCTGCAATCCAAATAAAAAATCCAATAAGGAAAAACGAGAGAACAAGCGGCATTGTATATGTAACGTTCTGCACTGAAAATTGAACGAACGTTCGAAAGAAAACAATAAATAAAAGGGCAGTTAAAACCCAGCGAAAGTCATATACAAAATGGTTTGTAAAAAAATTCAAATAGATCATAGCCCCTAAAGGTACAGTCCACATCGCCTTGGGCCACCTATGCATTTGCAAATGCAACCTTCTCCATGCTTGGCATATATAACTAGCAACACTAGCATACATAAATCCGCTATAAAGTGGGACACCAAAGATTTTTGAATATGCTTCTTCAGGGTAACTCCATGAACCGAAGTGAACTTTATATATTTCTAGTAGGAGCCGGATGAGATGAAAAACAGCAATTACTTTCAGCTCATCTTTTGTTTCCATACCCGTTTTGTACATGATGTATTGCATAAGAAGGCATACGATAAGGATAAAATCATAACGATAGAGTCCTGGGATTGAAATGAATTTTGACAGAGCAAGTGTTACAAAAATAACGACAGGGAAAATACAAGATAAAGCTTGTTGATAAGCAAAGAAAAGAAGTTGTTTGATATAAAACATTGTTTCTCCTTTCTTACATGTGAGTTAGTTTTCTGAAAAAACAGGATGGAAACTTACTATACTATAAATCTTTAGAATAAAAAGTCAATAGTTAAAAATACAAGGATAAAGTAGTGAATATTAATCATACATCCATCAAGGGAAGAACAAAAAAGTAAGTTGAATGAATAATCCGAAAAGTATAAAATGAATGTAATCATATGAAAAGGAGCTGTGCCAATGTTATCGCTTATTGTAAATATCCCATCATTACTGAAGACTATGGAACAAGGGGATAGATAGTCCTGATAAACTACAGAGCTATCCCCATAATTGAAAAGGGGGATTTTTGAAATGAACACGAAATTGAACAATCTTTTTCTAGGTGAAAATATTAAGTTATCAGCAATCAGAGCTGAAGATATTGAACAAATGGCTATTTGGCAAGAGGATAGTGAGTATTTAAGAAATGTAGATACGGATATAGCGATTCTACAATCTTTACATGAAATAAAGGAAAATGAGCTATTAATAGGGAGAAAGTCAAATAGTGTTTCTTTTATGCTAAGAACGATTCAAGATGATAGTTTAATTGGCTTTGTGGCACTTCATAGCATAGAGTGGAATAATAGAGCTGGCTTGCTAGCAATTGGTATAGGTGATAAAAATTATAGAGGTAAGGGATATGGTACGGAAGGATTACGCCTTATTTTGAAATATGCTTTTTACGAATTAAACTTACATCGTGTAGGTCTCGATGTTATTTCATATAATAAATCGGCAATTGAAGTATATAAAAAGGTTGGATTTAAGGTGGAGGGAAGTATGAGAGAAGCTGTTCAGCGAGATGGGAAGAGCTTTGATCGCATCATAATGGGTATATTGCGAAATGAATGGATAGCCATGCTAGAATAATTTATCCCGCTATTTGCGGGATAGTAATTAGTGGGGGAAGAAAGAAACCTTACTGATTAAAGTTTCAATTTTTTCATAGCATATGGTGTTGTAACATATAAAATTAACCAATTGATGTTTATTATGAATGAAAATATTGCTATAAATACATTCAATAACATGCATGTGTTTTGCAGGATAAAGAATAATTCGTGTCGAAATTTTACAGTATATGGATTGGAATAAGGAGTCGTGTCAGATGAATTTAGAAAAACCAAAACCAGTAAATGAAGAGATAGCCGAATTAAAAGAACTTGTAAAAGAATTACATGGTAGTGTACATCAGCTACAAAGTGAAGTTCAGCAGCTTAGGCATGAAAAGCCGGTTGTTGAAGTAAGAAAAGGGGTTCAATTATCACCAACAATCGTTGGACAAATTGGTGGTATGATTTTAGGTGCATTGGCAATTATTGGGATATTTTGGTGATAAAAAGGTTTGCAGCAAATTGCTGCAAACCTTTTTACATTAAATAACGTAAATATATATAAGCATGTGATAATAATAATGCAATGATTGTTAAGGGTAAGCCAATTTTTAAGAAATCAAGGTAAGAAAATCCGTGTCCTTCGCGGTTAGCAATACCGGCAACAACTACGTTTGCAGAAGCACCAATTAATGTTCCATTTCCTCCTAAGCAAGCACCAAGTGATAATGCCCACCATAGTACTTCAATTTGAGGAGAATCAACAGAAAGTCCAAGTCCTGATGCTAAATCTTGAATCAGTGGAATCATCGTTGCGACAAATGGAATATTATCAATAGTAGCTGATGCTGCCCCTGATACCCATAAGATAAGAATCGCTGCAAAACCGATATCACCATTTGTTATATCAATCACTTCTTTTGCCAGAGATGAAATAAGTCCGATATCAATTAAACCACCAACAAGAATAAATAATCCAGCGAAGAAGAAAATTGTTACCCATTCTACATGAGCAAATACATCTTCTAATTCATGTTGTTTCACACCAATTAGCATGAGGAGCGTTGCACCGGTCATCGCGATAACTGCCGCATCTACATGAATAATTGAATGAAGAACAAACCCGAGAATTGTCAAACCTAAAATGGAAAGAGATTTTAGGAGTAAGCTTCGGTCACGAATATAGTCTTTTTCATTTAGTGCCATAAGCTTGGCAATTTGTTCAGATGTTGTTTTTAATTTGTTACGATACATAAGATAAATAATGCCTAATGTAACAATAGAAATGATAAGTACAATTGGCGTTAAATTAAGTAAAAAGGCATTGAAATCTAGGTGTTTATTAGCAGATCCAATCATTATGTTTGGAGGATCACCAATTAATGTCGCAGTACCACCAATATTTGAAAATAATACTTCAGAAATCAAATAAGGAACAGGTTGTACCTTTAAAATGCGTGTGATAGATAGTGTAACAGGAACGATTAATAAAACGGTTGTTACGTTATCTAAAAATGCAGAGCCGACTGCGGTTAATAGGGATAAAAATAATAAAATTCGAATGGGCTTTCCACCCGCTGCTTTTGCTGCTTTAATGGCTACATATTCAAATACACCAGATTGACTCGTAATATGTACGAGAATCATCATTCCAATTAAAAGGGTAATGGTCTCCCATTGGATATGCGATGTAAAGGCAGTATGTAAGTCTACAATGCCAAAAATAATCATTATGGCAGCACCGAACAGTGCAATTACAGCACGGTTCAATTTCTCAGAAATAATAAATCCGTATGTTACTAAAAATACGGCGATTGCAAAATAATATTGCCAATTTGCTACTTCATGTGCTGAATGTTCCAACATGTCACCTTCTTTAAAATATGTATTAAATTGTCGAAATATATCCCTCCGCATAAACTCTATTGTAGCAAATTCAAAAAAGAAAGAAAACTATTTATGGATAGTGAGGGAATAGTAAAATTTCATATCTCGTATTAAAAATTAAAAAATAAAATACAAATTATTATGCAAAGTAAGTAATGTCCTCTATTATAGAGATAGCAATTTACATTGTTTTTGCGTAAAATGGTTTAAAGAGGTGAAATCCGATGGAAATAGTAAAAGATAGTGCTGTTATTCAACATGAAATCGAACGTTTTGTAAATAAAGATGTATATATTCATTTAGAAACGACAAATGGAGCATACGCTTCACATTTTAATGAAAAAATGATGACAGTCGGAGCGTTCATTCGAAATGCGATTATTCGTTTTGAACGAGGGAAAATAACAGGAACAAATCCATACCGAGTTGGTCTCAAAATGGACCATGGCTGGGTATATGCTGAAGGTATTACGCATTGGGAAGTAGACGAGCAAGATCGTCTGTTACTAGCGGGACATGATAATAAAGGGCGCTTAGCTGTAGCACTTGAGTTAAGCTTAACACCATTTAAATAAAAAGGAGGGGAAAGTATGGAAAGACATGTGCTTGTTGTATTTCCGCATCCAGATGATGAATCATTTGCAGCAGGAGGAACAATTAGTTTATTAAGAAAGCAAGGAGTACCTGTAACATATGCGTGCGGGACGCTTGGACAAATGGGACGCAATATGGGAAAGAATGTATTTGCGAACCGCGAAACGATTCCAAATATCCGTGAAAAGGAATTAAAAGATGCGTGCGAAGCAATGGGCATTGAAGATTTAAGAATGCTTGGTTTCCACGATAAAACATTAGAATTCGAAGATGTAGATTTTGTAGCAGATAAAATTGAAACAGTCATTCGCGATGTACAGCCATCACGAATTATTACATTCTATCCAGAGCACGGTGTTCATCCAGATCATGATGCGTTCGGCCGTGCTACCGTTCGTGCAGTCTCACGTATGCCAAAAGAAACACGTCCGGTCATTCATGCAGTTGCGATTACAAAAAATCGTGAGGAAGTATTAGGTGAACCAGATGTTGTCAACAACATTAGTGAAGCCTTCGAACAAAAATTAGCAGCTTTACGTGCGCATCGTTCACAAACAGAAGCGATGTTAGAAGAAACGGAAGTAAAGCTGCAAAGCAAAGATGCTGCAACATTAAAATGGTTACAAATTGAACAATTTTGGACTTATAAATGGGAATAGGCTAGAGGATTTTCTGCTAGTCTTCCATACATACAAAAGCGATGTCACATTGTGGTATCGCTTTTTCTGTTAGATAGGTACTTCTTGAATGCAGGCCACATACACTACAGCAAATCTTGAAAAGAGGAGGGCCATATGTACTATTCATACGAAGATGTGTTCGGTTATTTTCGAGATGGTTATGAGATAAGTGGTGATGTGGTTGCACTTGTTGATCCATATGTTATACAAACATTGCAATCTATCGTTGGGAAAAGAATTGTAGTGGAAACAATTCGGGGAAGTGTAAATGGAACTTTGAGAAGTGTGAAGCCAGATCATCTTGTATTAGAAGAAAAAGAAGTGCCGGTATTTGTACGAATTCAGCAGATTGTGTGGTTTACGCCAGAGTAATTAATGAATTTAAATAGTCAAAAACACCTTTCTAAGTTTAGAAGGGTGTTTTTGGCTTTATGAGCGTATTATAAATTTGCCTTTCAGTTTAAATGTAAACGAAAATATCCTAAATCACGAATATACAGTTCATTCTTTTGTGCCATGCCTGTTCGAGTTGCACTATATGCCTGATCACTTCGTTTTCCTGGTTCAATTTCCACATCAGAAAATTCTCCACTCAACAAGTCATACTCTAGTTGAATTTTCACACCAGCTTTATGACTACATCCTCCGGCACCAGGATAAGTAGCTGCAAATTGATCTGGAACTTGGAAGGTTGTAGAATCAAGGATTCGAATCCGCTCAAAATACGCAGAAAGAGAATGAGGAATCTTAGATACTCCTCCAATTTTAGCTTGTAGAAGTGTAGGAAATACAGTTCGAAAGAAGGCTGCAGAAGCCGAGTTAAATCGTCGATTAAGTCCCTCTGGACTTAATAAAATTCCTGTTGAAGTTTCTAATTGACTACAAAGTTGAGTAAGAGAGGTAGTAGCGATTTGTTGATTTAACCATACACACAAAGATAAGAAATGGTGCCCGTGGCACTTACGTTTTCGCTTCATCCCGCCTGCTTTTATAGCTAATTGATTAAGTGTAGCGGGAGACATATATCGATATAACTCTTCGGTAAATAAAGATAATTCTTGTTTTTGGTTCATATTCATAAAAAGCACGTCACCCTTTCTCATTAACATAAGAGAATAGTAACGTGCTTTTAACTTCAAAAATAGTCTAAATCCTTAAGTTGATGGATGTGGGGCGGTACCCCATCGCCATCAAGTTAAGAAAAGCAAATACCCCAAAACGAAGAAAATGAGTTGAATTCTCATAAATAACTGTAAAATAATAAAATTTTCGTTTTGGGGGCACTTCAAAATATTAGCTTGATTGGCATGGGGTACCGCCAGCGTTTTTGAAAAAACCCACGCTAAGCAAAAAATACAATAAGCCGTCCATATGGACAGCTCATTTACATAATTCTCGTTATTGGTAGTTAGGTTTCTTTAGTTGAATGGGAATGTTTTGATCCAGTAGAAGAATGCAAAACCTCCAGCTACAAATAAAGCAGCTAAAATGAATGTTATTAGAGGTATTTTATTTTTCATACTTTTTCCTCCAATGATTTAATCTTAAGCTAATTTAGTTAATATAACATGCGTTAGCGGAAGTGAAATATTCACTTAACTTTTTTAATTATATATTCGTTTTAAATGACTATATCCCCTTTTGAAAGAAAGGATTTGTTATGTCTTTCTGTCTGTATACCGTATGCGTGTTCAGTTAACATAACGTCCTATTATCGGTACTGAAAAAGGATCTTCGATTGAAGATCCTTTTGTGCTGCTTATTGAACAATCGCGCCCTTTAATAGAATATTCGATTTCAAGATAATCTTAAAAGACATTAATAAAGTTCTTACTCTATGCCCCTATTTGCGGAAGAACCTTTATCTCCTCCACTCTAAATACTGATTCTACATTATTGTTTTATAACTCCAGAAATTTGTCCAACTAATGTATTCAAAGGTGCTACTTTTTTAAATTTGATAACTCATATCCAATAACGTCTTTTATTTCTTTATTTCCTACTACTCCAGAATGAAAAGTATTGGATTCTGACCAATAAACTTCTCTAAACGTAACTCCATTATTAAGTTCTATTTCTAAAAAAACACGATTCCCTTCATGATCACCATTATTATTTAAAGTTTCAATATCTTCTAATTTTAAAGTAGACCAAGCATGTAGGAATTTATCTTTTGAAAGTTGTGAGAAAGTATGTATGCTACGTCCATCTTCAGTGCTTTCAATATGAATATTTTTTACTAGCTTGTCCATTGGATATAGTTCGCCAGCAGTTTTTGCTTTTATGTTTGTGTCAGCTACATATACCCTATCATTTGCAGTAACAACAAGTGCAGATGGATATCCTTTTATTTCATAAATTGGTGTACTCTTATCTAAAAATGCTGCATCCCCATTTTTCATCTTATGATTAATACATGCATTATTAACCATTTTATAAGTTACTTTACCAAGCTTTTCCCCTTTTTCAATGGTAATAGGGACATTCTCGTCAATAGGATCGGGAAAATGATGTTGGTACTTAATATCTTGAATCATAACCATATCAACCCATTCAATCTTAGCATCAGGGCATCCTGTTTTTGAACTTAAGTTGTTACAAGAGGAGAGTAGGATGGTGAATACAGAAAATATGACCATATTTTTAAAAAATTTCATGACTATCCCACTCCCTAGAAATTATTGAAATCAAGCTGAATTTATAAACAGAAATAAAGCCCCTCATGTTTTAAATGTGCGCTGTTTTTATTACTATTCGCCATAAGGAAAATTTATCCTTCATATTGAACTATCCTCCCTCTATATAGAAAGGAAAATCCTTCACAACCTCCATATTAACAAAAATATCCAGTGTTTATTTGGAAGTCTTATTCAATTAAATGGCCCTTTAGTTGAGTAAGATCCGAAAGGGTTGAATGCATACTCTATACAAATCCAGTTCACATAACGCACAATTATCGGTAGCGAAGACAAGGAGGATCCTTACTCTCACAAGGGATCCTCCTTTTTTTGTTCTATGGATCTATGCATTTTTTTATACATTCCTATCCTGGCGTGGTTTTAGGGTTCTCGTTTGT
Organism: Bacillus sp. 95MFCvi2.1; assembly: GCF_000374965.1. Lineage (NCBI taxonomy): Bacteria > Bacillati > Bacillota > Bacilli > Caryophanales > Bacillaceae > Bacillus > Bacillus sp. 95MFCvi2.1. The sequence continues at coordinate 238,740 of NZ_KB895695.1, forward strand.
TACTGGATTAGCCGAAAAACTGTATAAAATCTTGCATGCTCTTAGCGTGGCTTTTTTCCAAAATGCTGACGATATCCCTTTATGTAATTATACATATTAACGAAAAATACACTAAATGAATA